>JAJXZO010000052.1 GCA_021780035.1 Pseudomonadota bacterium | reverse complement strand
CCGCGCCGCAGGCGGCCCAGGCGGCGGACGAGCCGGTCTCCGGGCCGGTGGAGGCCGCGCCCGCCGACAGTGCGCCGGTGGAAGCGGCGCCGGTGGGGGCGCCGGCGGGGACGCAGACCATCCGCGTCGGCGTCGACGTGCTGGAGGACCTGATGACGCTGGTCAGCGAATTGGTGCTGACCCGCAACCAGCTGCTGCAGCTGGCCCGCACCCAGGAGGATTCGGCGTTCGGCGTGCCGTTGCAGAGGCTCTCCCACATCACCTCCGACCTGCAGGAAGGGGTGATGAAGACGCGCATGCAGCCGATCGGCAACGCCTGGAACAAGTTGCCGCGGCTGGTGCGCGACCTCTCGCACGAACTGGGAAAGAAGATCGAGCTGGTGCTGCACGGGGCGGAGACCGAACTCGACCGGCAGGTGCTGGAGCTGATCAAAGACCCGCTCACGCACATGGTGCGCAATTCCGCCGACCACGGGCTGGAGACGCCGGCCGAGCGGCGGGCGGCCGGCAAGCCCGAGTGCGGACGCATCGCGCTCAACGCCTTCCACGAGGGCGGCCATATCCTGATCGAGGTGAGCGACGACGGCCGCGGCCTGCCACTCGAAGCCATCCGCGCCAAGATCCTTTCCCGCTCGCTCGCGACCGAAACCGAGCTTGCCGGCATGTCCGACGAGCAGGTGTGCCGGTTCATCTTCCGCGCCGGCTTCTCCACCGCCACCAACGTGACCGCCGTCTCCGGCCGCGGCGTCGGCATGGACGTGGTGAAGACCAACATCGAGCGCATCGGCGGCGCGGTGGACCTGAAAAGCACGCCGGGGCAGGGCACCGTCTTCCTGGTGAAGATCCCGCTCACGCTCGCCATCGTCTCGGCGCTGATCGTGCAGGCCGGGCGGGAACGCTTCGCCATTCCGCAGATCAGCGTCGTCGAACTGGTGCAGGCCGGCGGCGGCGACGGCGCTTCCGCGGCCGACCGCACCGAAAGCCGCATCGAGCGCATCCACGGCACGCCGGTGCTGCGGTTGCGCAACCGGCTGCTGCCGCTGGTGAACCTCGCCGGGCTGCTGCGGCTGGAGCGGGACGAGGGCGCTAAGGGCGAGGCCGCGCAGAGCATCGTCGTCGTGCAGGTGGGGGCGAGCACGCTCGGCATCATCGTCGACCGGGTGTTCGACACCGAGGAGATCGTGGTGAAGCCGGTGGCGCCGATCCTCCGCCACATCACCATGTTCAGCGGCAACACCATCCTGGGCGACGGCTCGGTGATCATGATCCTCGATCCGAACGGCATCGCCCGCGCCAACGGCATCGCCGGCGGCGAAGCGAAACACGAGGACGGCGCGGCGCACGCCGTGGTCGCGCAGTCGGAACAGCGCACGGCCATGCTGCTGTTCCGCGCCGGGGGCGCCGCGCCGAAGGCGGTGCCGCTCAGCCTTGTCGCCCGGCTGGAGGACATCGAGCGCGAGCGCATCGAAACCTCGGCGGGCCAGCCTGTGGTGCAGTACCGCGGCCGGCTGATGCCGCTGGTGCCGCTCTCGGGCTGCCTCGATCTCGAAAAGCCGCGGCAGGTGGTGCTGGTGTTCAACGACGTGGACCGTGCGCTCGGGCGCGACCGCTGCATGGGGCTCGTGGTGGACGGCATCCTCGACGTGGTCGAGGAACGCCTGAAGGTGGAGCTTTCCGGCGACCGGCCGGGACTGCTCGGCACCGCTGTGGTCGGCGGCGCGGCCACCGACGTGATCGATACGGCCTACTGGCTGACGCAGGCGGCGCACGACTGGTTCGGCGCCGGCAGGAAAGGACGCGCAGCGCGGCTGCCGCGGGTGCTGGTGGTCGAGGACAGCGAGTTCTTCCGCAACCTCCTGGTGCCGGCGCTCGCCGCCGAAGGCTACGAGGTGACGGCCTGCGAGTCGGCCGCGGCGGCGCTGAGGCTGCGCGACGGCGGCACGATGTTCGCGGCGGTGGTTTCCGACATCGAGATGCCGGAGATGAACGGGCTCGCGTTCGTGCAAGCGCTGCGGGTGGGCGGGCCGTGGGCCGATCTGCCGATCATCGCGCTGAGCGCGCGGACCCAGGATGTGGACATGGCCGCGGGCCGCGACGCCGGCTTCACCGACTACGTGGGCAAGTTCGATCGCGCGGCGCTGCTGGCCAGCCTGGCCCAGTGCCTGAATGAGGCCGTGCAGGCGGCATAGCGGCGGAACGGAGGGACGAATGGGCACGACGATGCCGGAGCGGACGGCCGAGGCTTCGGCCGGCGCGGCGGAGGGGGGGTTCGTCACGCTGACGGTGGCGGACCAGCTTTGCGGCGTGGCGGTGGAGTCCGTGCGCGACATCCTGGGCGAGCAGAGCATCACCCGCATTCCGCTGGCGCCGCCCGAGATCGCCGGCAGCCTGAACCTGCGCGGGCGGATCGTCACCGCCATCGACCTGCGCCGCCGCCTCGGCCTTCCCGACGCGCCCGAGGGGGTGCGGCGCATGTCGGTGGTGGCGGAACAGGGTTCGGAACTCTACGCCCTGCTGGTGGACCAGGTGAGCGAGGTGCTGAGCCTGCCGGCGGAGACCTTCGAGCGCAATCCGCCGACGCTGCCGATCCAGTGGGCGACCTACAGCCTCGGCGTGCACCGGCTGGAGGAACGGCTGATGGTGGTGCTCGACGTCGGCCGGGTGCTCGCTCTCTCCCAAGAGTGCTGAACGGTGGCGGAGGGCAAGGTCTGCCTTGTCGTCGATGACAGCCGGGTGGTGCGCAGGGTGGCGCGGCGCATCCTGGAGGGCAACGGCTTCGGCGTGCGCGAGGCGGGCGACGGTGCCGAGGCGCTGGCCGCCTGCCGCGCCTCGCTGCCCGATTGCGTGCTGCTCGACTGGAATATGCCGGTGATGAACGGGCTCGAGTTCCTGCGGGCGCTGCGGCGCGAGTTCGGGCCGTCGCCGCCGGTCGTGTTCTGCACTACCGAAACCGAGATGCGCTTCGTCGAGCAGGCGATCGCCTTCGGGGCGCAGGAATTCATCATGAAGCCCTTCGATGCCGGCATCCTGCTCGACAAGTTCGGGCAGGTCGGCCTGCTGTGATCGTCCCCGCACCTCCCCCGGCCGGCCGCTCGGCCACCGCGGGGGAGGCGGCGCGGGTACTGGTGTGCGACGATTCGGCGGTGATCCGCAGCGCCATCGCCCGCCTGCTGGAGAGCGACGGGCGCGTGCGCGTGGCGGCGCGGGTGGGCGATGGGCAACAGGCGCTGGAAGCGGTGAAGCGCGAGCGGTTCGACGTCGCCGTGCTCGACATCGAGATGCCGGTGATGGACGGCATGACTGCGCTGCCGCTGCTGCTGAAGGCGGACCCGGGGCTTCGGGTGGTAATGGCTTCCACGCTCACCACGCACGGGGCGGAGATCGTGCTGCGGGCGCTGCGGCTGGGTGCCGCCGACTATATCCCGAAGCCCTCGGTGGGGGCGATCGCCGACGATAGCTTCCGCCGCGAGCTGCTGGCGAAGGTGCTCGGTCTTGCCCGGCTGCGCCGGCAGGAGGCGGGCACGGCACGAAGTGCGGCGGAAGCGATGTTGCGGCCGGGACGCGCGGCGGGGCGGGAGGTGCCGCTGCTGCTCGCCGTCGGCAGTTCCACCGGCGGGCCGCAGGCGCTGTTCACCCTGGTGCAGGGGCTGGGCAGGGCGGTGCCGGTGCCGGTGGTGATCACCCAGCACATGCCGGCGACCTTCACGCCGATCCTCGCCGAGCACCTCGGGCGCCTCGGCGGCCTGCCCTGCGCGGAGGCGCGCGACGGCGAGCCGCTGGCGGCCGGGCGACTCTATGTTGCGCCCGGAGACCGGCACCTGCTGGTGGAGGGACGGGCCGGGGTGCTGCGCGTCCGGCTCTCCGACGGGCCGGCGGTGAACTTCTGCCGTCCGGCGGTGGACCCGATGCTGCAAAGCGCCGCCGCGGCGTGCGCCGGCCGCGTGCTGGTGGTGATGCTGACCGGCATGGGCCACGACGGCCGCGACGGCACGCGCGCGGTGGTGGAGGCGGGCGGCACCGCGCTGGCCCAGGACGAGGCGACCAGCGTGGTGTGGGGCATGCCGGGGGCAGTCGTCGAGACGGGGTTGTGTCACCGGGTGCTGCCGCTGTCGGCGCTGGCGGGGCAGGCTCTCGACCTGCTCGGCGGCAAGGCGCGCGGCTGGCCGCCGCAACCCGCACGCATCGGGTTGCCCGCATGACGCCGCAGAGTTTCGCGGTGTTTGCCGGAGTGCTGATGGCCGGCTCCGGCCTCGCCCTCGGTCCGGACAAGACCTACCTGCTGGAGACGCGGCTGGCATCACTGGTGAAGCGGGAGAATTTGCCGGGACTGGACGCACTGGCGGCGCGGCTGCGCGCACCGGGAGAGGGGGCGCTGGCGCGCGAGGTGGTCGAGGCGATGGCCACCAACGAGAGCTTCTTCTTCCGTGACAACAAGCCCTTCGCCCATGTGCGCGCGCACGCCCTGCCCAGGCTGCACGCCGCCCGGCCGCCGGGGGCGCGGTTGCGTCTGTGGTCGGCGGCGGCCAGCACCGGGCAGGAGGCTTACTCCCTCGCCATGCTGGTGGCGGAAAGCCGCGCCCTGCTTGGGAACCGGCAGTTCGAGATCCTGGGCACCGACTTCGCGCGCGCGCCGCTGCGCCGCGCCCGTGCCGGCCGCTACACCCAGTTCGAGATCCAGCGCGGCCTGCCGATGCAGATGCTGGCGCAATACTTCGGCAAGGACGGGCCGGAGTGGCAGATCGCCGAGCCGATCCGCGGCATGGTCGATTTCCGCGAATGGAACCTGCTCGCCGATCTGCGGCCGCTTGGCCAGTTCGACATCGTCTTCTGCCGCAACGTGCTGATCTATTTCGATCAGCCTACCAAGGCACGCGTGCTGGAGGCGATCGCCCGCCAGCTTGCGCCGGACGGGCTGCTCTACCTCGGCGGCGCCGAGAGCGTGCTTGGAATGAGCGGCCGGTTCGTGCCGGCGGGGTCGGAGTGGGGCGTCTATGAGTTGGCCGGCGCACAGGCGGAGGTACGGCGGCCAGTCGCGGCATGCGGCTGACGCCGGTGGCGACAAACGCTTGATCTCGGGGGTTGGCGCGGGCAGGCTAGCGACAGCCCAGGGGAGGGTTGCCCATGTCTTCACGCCAGGAACTCGATGCCCAGGAAGCGCTGGTCTGCACTATGGTGCTGGTGGCGGCGACCGGCGGCGGCATCACCGACCGCGAGATCGGCGTGATGTCCGCCTTGGTGCAGACGCTGCCGGTGTTTCGCGGCTTTACGCGCGAGCATTTGCAGAAGGCTACCGAGGCGGCGGTCGGTCTGCTCGACGAGACCGACGGGCTTGCTCACGCCACCCGGCTGATCCGTGCCGCGCTGGAGCCCAGGTTGCGTGAAACCGCCTACGCGTTCGCCTGCGAAGTGGCGGCGGCGGACCGCATCACCAGGCAGGATTGCCTGGAAATGCTGCGGCTGATCCGCCAGGAACTCGGTCTCGACCGGCTGGTGAGCGCGGCCATCGAACGCGGCACGCGCGTGCGCTACCAGCCGCTGCAGGCAAAAGCGGGGAAGGAGGCCGCCGAGGCGGAGGCACCGGCGCACACGAGAAATTGAAGGCGCTCCCGCGGCGCACGGGAACGGCGAAAAGCAAAGGGGAGCCACAAGGTGGCTCCCCTTTGTCCGTTACACCCCGGGAGGGGCGTTCAGGCGAGCTTGAGGTTGGTGGCCGCGGCCTTGCCGCGCTCCATGGCAACATCGTAGCTGACCTTCTGGCCTTCGTTTAGGCCGCGCAAGCCAGCCGCCTGAACCGCGGTGATGTGCACGAACACATCCTTGCCGCCGTCCTGAGGCATGATGAAGCCGTACCCCTTGGTGGTGTTGAACCACTTGACAGTGCCAATAGCCATCGCTGCGTCTTACTCCGCTGCAGGTGCCGCACAACAGCGTGCGGCACGGACAACCGGGCCTTTGGACGTCTTGAAGGCACCCGATGGCTCGGAGGCGCAGCAAGCTTAGCCATAAAGGCGATTGCGGCGGCACCATGACGCAAAAACTTGCCGCGAGTCAATTGCCTCCACTCGGCTTTGCGGCTCTTCCGGGAGCAAAAAAGCGAAGGGCGAAGCCGGTCTCCCGGCTCCGCCCCCGCAGCGTGTCAGCGCGCAGGACGGTCTAGAAGTCCATGTCGCCCATGCCGCCCATGCCGCCGCCCGGGCCACCGGCCGGCGGAGCCTTCTTTTCCGGCCGCTCGGCGATCATCGCCTCGGTGGTCACCAGCAGGCCGGCGACCGAGGCCGCGTCCTGCAGCGCCGTGCGCACGACCTTCGCCGGGTCGATGATGCCCGCCTTCACCAGGTCCTTGAACTCGCCGTTCTGCGCGTCGAAGCCCCAGTTGTACTCGTCGCGGTCCAGCACCTTGCCGGAGATGACCGCACCGTCCTCGCCGGCGTTCTCGGCGATCTGCCGCATCGGCGCCATCGCCGCCTTGCGGACGATCTCGATGCCGAAGCGCTGATCGTCGTTGTCGGCCTTCAGCTTGGCGAGCACCAGCGAGCCGCGGGCGAGCGCCACGCCGCCGCCGGGGACGATGCCTTCCTCGACCGCCGCGCGGGTGGCGTGCAGCGCGTCGTCCACGCGGTCCTTGCGGTCCTTCACCTCGACCTCGGTGGAGCCGCCGACCCGGATCACGGCGACGCCGCCGGCGAGCTTCGCCAGCCGCTCCTGCAGCTTCTCGCGGTCGTAGTCCGAGGTGGTCTCCTCGATCTGCGCCCGGATCTGCGCGCACCGGCCCTGGATGTCGGCCTTCTTGCCGGCGCCCTCGACGATGGTGGTGTTCTCCTTCTCGATGATCACCTTCTTCGCCTTGCCGAGCATGGAAATGGTGACCGTTTCGAGCTTGATGCCGAGGTCTTCGCTGATGACCTGGCCACCGGTGAGGATGGCGATGTCTTCCAGCATGGCCTTGCGGCGATCGCCGAAGCCCGGCGCCTTCACCGCCGCCACCTTGAGGCCGCCGCGAAGCTTGTTCACCACCAGGGTGGCCAGCGCCTCGCCCTCGACGTCCTCGGCGATGACGAGCAGCGGCCGCCCGAGCTTCACCACCTCTTCGAGCAGCGGCAGCATCGGCTGCAGCCCGGAGAGCTTCTTCTCGTGGATGAGGATCACCGGGTTCTCGAGCTCGGTGGTCATCTTCTCGGCGTTGGTGATGAAATACGGGGAGACGTAGCCGCGGTCGAACTGCATGCCCTCGACGATGTCGAGCTCGGTCTGGATGCCCTTGGCCTCCTCGACCGTGATGACGCCCTCGTTGCCGACCTTCTGCATCGCCTCGGAGATCATGTGGCCGATGTCGGCCTCGCCGTTGGCCGAGATGGTGCCGACCTGCGCCGTCTCCGCCTGGGTGGTGATCTTCTTGGCGCGCTTCTTCAGCTCGTCGATCAGGGCGTCCACCGCCTTGTCGATGCCGCGCTTCAGGTCCATCGGGTTCATGCCCGCGGCCACGGCCTTGTTGCCCTCGCGCACGATCGCCTGCGCCAGCACGGTCGCGGTGGTGGTGCCGTCGCCGGCGATGTCGTTGGTCTTGCTGGCGACCTCGCGCAGCATCTGCGCGCCCATGTTTTCGAACCTATCGGCGAGCTCCACTTCCTTGGCGACGGTCACGCCGTCCTTGGTGATGCGGGGAGCGCCGAAGCTCTTTTCGATGACCACGTTGCGGCCCTTGGGCCCGAGCGTGACCTTCACCGTGTCAGCGAGGATGTCGACGCCGCGCAGCAACCTGGCGCGGGCATCGCCGCCGAAACGAACATCCTTGGCAGCCATTGCGTGTATTCCTCTGATTCAGAATGGGTTCTGCCCGGAGGGCAGGAATGCGACGGAAGGAGGTCGGGTTCAGGCCTTCTTCTTGGCGGCGCCGGTCTCGATGATGCCCATGATGTCGGACTCCTTCATGATGAGGAGGTCCTCGCCATCGATCTTGACCTCGGTGCCCGACCACTTGCCGAACAGAACGCGATCGCCGGCCTTCACGTCGAGCGCCACGAGCTGACCCTGCTCGTTGCGGGCTCCCGGACCGGCGGCCACGATCTCGCCTTCCATGGGCTTCTCCTTGGCGGTGTCGGGGATGATGATGCCGCCCGCGGTCTTCTCTTCGGCATCAAGCCGACGGACCACGACCCGGTCATGCAGGGGACGGAACTTCATTCGGATCGCTCCTGGATAACTTTTCCTGTTGCACGCCCACACGGCCGCGACGCCTGTTAGCACTCACGACCTGTGAGTGCCAGCGATCTAGGGGGGCGACCGGGCCGAGTCAAGGGTGCGGTGCGCTGCTTCCCCTTGCGGCCAGGCGGCGCTCGCTTCATGAGTGGCGGGCCATGGACCCGACCCCCCTTCCCGAGCCGCGCGGCAGCGTCGTCATCGCCGTCCTCAACGAGGAGGCGAACATCGCCGCCGTCTCTGCCGAACTGGCCGCCGCTTTCGGCGCCGGCGGCGACTTCGAGGTGGTGTTCGTCGACGACGGCAGCACCGACGGCACCGCCGCCGCCATCGCCCGCGAGCAGGCGAAAAACCCGTCCATCCGCCTGCTGCGCCACGACCGCCGCTGCGGCAAGACCGCCGCGCTGTTCACCGGCATCCGCGCGGCGCGGGGCGCGTGGGTGGCGACCATGGACGGCGACGGGCAGAACGATCCCGCCGACCTGGTGCGCATGTTCGAGCTCGCCTTCGCCGCCGTGGGGCCGGCGCCGCTGGTGGCCGGCATCCGCACGCGGCGAGACGACCCTCTGTCGCGGCTGATCGCCACCCGCATCGCCAACCGCTTCCGCCGCTCCGTGCTCGCCGACGCCTGCCCCGACACCGGCTGCGGCATGAAGGCGTTCCGCCGCGACGACTTCCTGCGCCTGCCCGCCTTCGAGGGGCTGCACCGCTTCCTGCCGGCGCTGTTCCAACTCTACGGCCACCCGCTGGTGTGCTGCCCGGTCGGCCACCGGGCGCGGCTGGCCGGGCGCTCCAAATACACCAACCTCGGCCGCGCGCTGGTGGGGCTTGCCGATCTCGCGGGCGTGGTGTGGCTCCGCGCCCGCACCACCCTGCCGCGCACGGTGCGCGAGGAGCGGCCGGAGCGATGAACTGGGCGAGGAGGCTCGCGCCGCTCCGCTACCTGCTGCTGGTGGTGGTCGCCGTGGCGACGCTGTGGCCCGGCATCAACCGCGTGCCGCCGTTCGACCGCGACGAATCGCGCTACGCCGAGGCGACGGCGCAGATGCTCGATTCGAAGCAGTTCATCGATATCCGCTTCCAGAACCACCCGCGCTACCTGCAGCCGGCCGGCATCTACTGGCTGCAGGCGGCGGCGGTTTCGGCGCTGAGCACGCCGGAAGCGCGGCAGATCTGGGCCAACCGGGTGGTGAGCGCGCTCGCCGCCGTGCTTGCCGTGCTGCTGACCTGCCGCATCGGCTCCACCCTCTACGGTCCCGGCGCCGGGCTGCTCGCGGGCGTGCTGATGGCCGTCTCGGTGCTGCTCGGCGTCGAGGCGCGCATGGCCAAGATCGACGCCACGCTGCTCGCCACCGTGCTCGCCGCGCAGGCGGCGCTGCTGGAGGTGTGGCGGCGGCGCGACGAGGAGGCGCCGGGGCGCGCGGCGCCCTGGGTGTTCTGGGCGGCGAACGGCGTGGGGCTGATGCTGAAGGGGCCGGTGATCCTGCTGATCACCTGGGGCACGCTGCTCGGGCTGGCGGTGGCCGAGCGGCGCGTGCGCTGGATGCGCCGGCTGCGGCCGGGGCCGGGACTGCTGCTGATGCTCGCCATCGTGCTGCCGTGGCTGATCGGCATCCTAGTGGTGAGCCACGGCCTGTTCTTCGAGCGCTCGGTCGGCACCAATTTTCTCGGCAAGATCGCCCATGGCCAGCAGGCGCACGGGGCGCCACCGGGCACCTACCTCGGCCTGTTCCTGCTAACGTTCTGGCCGGGCTCGCTGTTCGCCGCCCGCGCCCTGCCCTGGGTGTGGGCGAACCGGCGCACGCCCGAGGTGGGCTTCCTGCTCGCCTGGGTGCTGCCCGCCTGGGCGGTGTTCGAGGCGGTGGTGACGAAGCTGCCCCACTACGTGCTGCCGACCTATCCCGCCATCGCCATCCTGACCGCCGGCGCGCTGGTGGCGCCCGAGATGCCCGCGACGAGCCGGGTCGGCCGCGGGCTGACCACCGTCTACGGCGTGCTGTGGCTTGTCGTGGGGTGTGTGCTCGGGCTGGCGGGTCCGGTGCTGCTGGTGGTGTTCGAACACCGCCTGTCGCTGGTGCCCGTGCTCGCCGCCCTGGTCGCGGTGCCGCTGGTGGTGCAGGCATGGCGGCTGGTGGGGCAGGCGCGCCGGCTGCAGGCCCTGGCGCTGGCGGCGGTGGCCTCGGCGGTGATCGCCGTTTCCACCTATTCCGTGGCGCTGCCGGAGCTGAAGGTGATCTGGCTCGCGCCCCGCATCGCCGCGGCGGTGCGGACGTTCCGCCCCTGTCCGGACAGCGTGCTCGCTTCCGCCTCGTTCTCGGAGCCGAGCCTCGTCTACCTGCTGGGGCCGCAGACGCAACTGATCGGCGCCGCGGCGGCGGCCGACTTCCTGAAGGCCAAACCCGCCTGCAACCTGGCGCTGGTGGACAAAGCCGACGCGGCGGCATTCCTTGCCCGCGCCTCGGCGCTCGGCATCGCGCCGAAGCCGCTGACGGTGATCGACGGCATCAACTATTCGACCGGGCGGCGCCTCGCGCTCACCCTCTACGATGCCGTGCCGCCGCCGGCACCACCGGCACCAGCACCGGCGACACCGACGGCACCGGCGGCGCCCGCTCCCGCTCCCTGAGGCGGCGGGATGGCGGCGCCCTGCAGTTCGAGGGCGATGCCGAGTTCGGCGGCGAGCCAGCCGGCGAACACCAGCAGTTCCAGCCGGTAGTGCCCGGCGCGCGGGAAGGCGAAGTAGTGGCCGACGTAGGTGACGTCGCGCGCCATCGGCAGGGGCCGCACCAGCCGGCCGCTCGCCAGTTCGCGCTCGGCGAGGCGCGTCGATTCGAGGGCGACGCCGAGGCCGTCGGCGGCGGCGCTGAGGGAGAGGAAGCTGCGGTCGAAGCGCGGGCCGTGCGGCTCCGGCGGCGGCAGGCCGTTGGCCGCGAACCAGGCCGGCCAGCGCACGCCCTTGTTGTCGCTCTCGATCAGCGTCTGCCGCAGCAGGTCGCGCGGGGAGGCGATGCGCGGCGCCAGCGCCGGCGCGCACATCGGCGTCACCGTTTCCTCGCCGAGCGGCAGCACCACCACCGACGGATGCAGACTGTGCCGGTGGGCGTCCGCCACGGTGGCGCCGTAGAGGATGTCGGCGTCGAACTCGCCGGACAGAAACCGGGAGTAGGTGTTGCTTGCCGCCACCCGCACCTCGAGGCCGGCGGTGTCGGCGAGCAGGCGCGGCAGGCGGGGCACCAGCCACTGGGCGGCGAAGCTCGGCGCGCTGTGCAGGCGGAGCAGCATGCGGTTCTGGCTGGAGACGGCGGCGACGCCGCGGGAGAGTTCGTCGAAGCCCTGGCGGACGTGACGGAGGAGGATCTCGCCCTGGCTGGTGAGGCCGATGCGCCGCCCGTCGCGGACGAACAGCGAGGTTCGCAGTGCCGATTCGAGGGCGCGGATGGCGTGGCTGATGGCGCTCGGAGTGACGCCGATGAGTTCCGCCGCGGCGCGGAAGGAACCGGTGCGGGCGGCGGCCTCGAAGGCGCGCAGCCCGTTCAGGGGCAGGTGCTGCATGGCAGGGCATGATGAACCAGATTCATCGGTTAGTGCAAATTTCGCGTTTGAATTTTCACCGAAAAACCCCCACGAACGCGAAGGCAAAGAATTCGGGGAGGATCCCATGCTGCTGAAAGGGCGTGTTGCGGTTATTTCGGGGGCGGCGAGCCCGCGCGGCATCGGTCTGGCCACGGCCCGCATGTTCGCCGCGCACGGCGCGCGCGTGGTGATCCTCGACCTCGACGAGAAGGCCTCCCAGGCGGCCGCCGCTTCCATCGGCCCCGAGCATCTTGGCTTCGCCTGCGACGTCACCAGCCCCGAATCGTGCCGCAAGGCGATCGAGCGCACGATTGCCGCGACCGGCGTCATCGACGTGCTGGTGAACAACGCCGGCATCACCCAGCCGGTGAAGTTCGTGGACCTCACTCCCGAGGACTGGCGCCGCATCATGGCGGTGAACCTCGACGGCGTGTTCAACCTGAGCCAGGCCGTGGTGCCGCACATGCGCGCCCGCCGCAGCGGCTCCATCGCCTGCATGTCGTCGGTTTCCGCGCAGCGCGGCGGCGGCATCTTCGGCGGCCCGCACTACTCTTCGGCCAAGGCCGGCGTGCTCGGCCTCGCCAAGGCGATGGCGCGCGAGCTGGGCGCCTACAACATCCGCGTCAACTGCGTGGCGCCGGGGCTGATCCAGACCGACATCACCGGCGGCAAGCTGACGCCCGAGATGAAGATCGAGATCCGCAAGGGCATCCCGCTCGACCGTCTGGGCGATGCCGACGACGTGGCCGGCGCCTTCCTGTTCCTTGCCGCCGATATCTCGTCCTACCTCACCGGCACCGTCATCGACGTCAACGGCGGCATGCACATCCACTGAGCCGAGGGATCGCGAGAGGACGAGCGGGATGAGTGCGAACGCAGGGCTGCCGAACGAGCCCAGCCTTGCCGAGCGCGCGCGGCGAATCCGCCGCAACGCGCTCCGTATGGGGGAGATCCAGGGGCAGGGCTACATCGCCCAGGCGCTGGGCATCGCCGACGTGCTGGCGGTCTCCTACTTCCACGCGCTTCGCTATCATGCGGACGATCCGCACTGGGAGGGGCGCGACCGCTTCCTGCTCTCCTGCGGCCACTACGCGATCGCCCTCTACGCGGCGCTGATCGAGGCCGGGATCATTCCCGAGCCGGAACTGGAGACCTACGGCGTCGACGACAGCCGGTTGCCGATGTCCGGCATGGCGAGCTACACGCCGGGCATGGAGGTGAGCGGCGGCTCGCTCGGCCAGGGGCTCGGCATCGGCGTCGGCATGGCGCTCGGGCTGAAGCGCAAGCATTCCGGCGCGCGGGTGTTTAACCTGATGTCGGACGGCGAGCTTGGCGAAGGGGCCACCTGGGAGGCGGCGATGTCGGCCGCGCACTGGAAGCTCGACAACCTCGTCTGCATCGTCGATTTCAACAACCAGCAGGCGGACGGGCCGTCGACGCAGATGCTGTGCTCCGAGCCGCTCGAAGCGAAGTGGGATGCGTTCGGCTGGTTCGCGCAGCGCGTGGACGGCAACGACATCGATGCCGTGCGCGAGGCTTTCGACCGGGCGCGGACGCTGGACGAGGCGAAGCCCAGGGTGATCATCTGCGACACGCGCATGGCCTGCGGCGTTCCGTTCCTGGAGGCGCGCGAGCGCAACCACTTCCTGCGCGTCGCGCCGGAGGAATGGCAGAAGGCCTTGCGAATCATCGAAGCGGAGGCTGCGCCATGAGCGGTGCCAAGCCCCGTCTGACCACGGCGGCGATGATCGCCTCCATCGCCTCCGAGGGGCAGAAGACCAAGGCGGCACCGTTCGGCCACGCGCTGGTGGCGCTGGCGGAGACACGGCCGGAGATCGTCGGCATGACCGCCGACCTCGCCAAGTACACCGACCTGCACATCTTCGCCCAGGCCTGCCCCGACCGCTTCTACCAGATGGGGATGGCCGAGCAGCTGCTGATGGCGGCCGCCGCCGGCATGGCGAAGGAGGGCTTCACGCCCTTCGCCACCACCTATGCCGTGTTCGCCGCGCGCCGCGCCTACGACTTCATCTGCCTCGCCATCGCCGAGGAGAACCTCGACGTGAAGGTGGTGTGCGCGCTGCCGGGCCTGACCACCGGCTACGGGCCGAGCCACCAGGCCACCGAGGACCTGGCGATCTTCCGCGGCATGCCGAACCTGACCATCGTCGACCCATGCGACGCGCTGGAGATCGAGCAGGCGGTGCCGGCGATCGCCGCGCACAGGGGCCCCGTGTACATGCGCCTGCTGCGCGGTGCCGTGCCGCTGGTACTCGACGAATACGGCTATCGCTTCGAGCTTGGCCGCGCGGCGATGCTGCGTGACGGCGCCGACGTGCTGCTGATTTCGTCGGGCCTGATGACCATGCGGGCGCTGGAGGCCGCCGACGCGCTGCGGAAGGATCGCATCGAGGCGGCGGTGCTGCACGTGCCGACCATCAAGCCGCTCGACGAGGCGACCATCGTCGCCGCCGCGGCGAAGAGCGGCCGGCCGGTGGTGGTGGCAGAAAACCATTCCGTGGTCGGCGGACTCGGCGAGGCGGTGGCCGGCGCGCTGGCTCGTTCCGGCATCGCGGCGCGCTTCCGCCAGGTGGGGCTGCCGGATGCATTCCTCGATGCCGGCGCGCTGCCGACGCTGCATGACCGCTACGGCATTTCCGTCTCCGCAATGACAACGACGCTGCGGGAGTGGCTGTGAACATGGGCGATCCTGTCCGCACCATCGGTTTCGTCGGCCTCGGCGCCATGGGCACGCCGATGGCCCGCGCCCTGCTTGCCGCCGGCTTCACCGTGCGCGGTGCCGACGTGCGCGCTTCGGCGCTGGACGAGCTTGCCGCCGCCGGCGGCGTGGCCTGCGCCTCCGCCGCCGAGGCGGCCAAAGGCGCCGACACGCTGCTGCTGATGGTGGTGAACGCCGCCCAGGCCGAAGCGGTGCTGTTCGGCGCCGGCGCGCTCGCCGCGCTTCCAGACGGCGGCATCGTCGTGCTGATGGCCACCTGCCCGCCGGCGGCGGTGGCGGCGATTGCGGAAAAGGTGCTGGCGAGCGGGCGGCGCTTCGTCGATTCCCCCGTGTCCGGCGGCGTCGCCGGAGCGAAGGCGGCCAGCCTGACCATCATGGCGGCGGCCGACGACGCGACCTTCGCCGCCATCCGCCCGGTGTTCGACGCGCTGGGCAAGCGCATCTTCCACGTGGGCGACAAGCCTGGTCAGGGCGCGGTGGTAAAGACCGTGAACCAGCTTCTGTGTGGCGCGCACATCGCGGTGGCCGCCGAGGGGCTGGCGCTGGCGCAGAAGCTCGGCGTGAACGCCGCGCTGCTGCTCGACGTGATGGGCGATTCGTCCGCCGCAAGCTGGATGCTGCGCGACCGCGGGCCGCGCATGCTGCAGGCGGAACCGGAAGTGACCAGCGCGGTCGATATTTTCGTGAAGGATCTCGGCATCGTTCTGCAGGCCGGCCGCGACGCCGGCGCGGCGCTGCCGATGGCGGCCCTGGCGCATCAGTTGTTCCTCGCGACGTCCGGCCGCGGGGACGGCAGTGCGGATGACAGCCAGGTGATACGGTGCTATCAACTTCTGAACGGAATGACCGCAAAGAACAGCACCGAATAAGCTGGAAACGTTTTCTTGCGCCTGTGATGCATAACACCGAGGGAGAAGAATAGATGACGTCCTCTACAGAAAAGAATCACCGCATCCGCCGCCGCAGTCTGCTCACGGCGGGCGCCGCGCTGCCGCTTGTCAGCCTCATCAACTATCCGGCGTCCGCCGCCCAATTCAATTACAAATTAGCCACCGGACAGGATCCGACGCATCCGAACAACGTCCGCGCCCAGCAGGCGATCGAGCGCATCGCCAAGGCGAGCAACGGGCAGCTGCAGATGAAGCTGTTCCCGGCCAACCAGCTCGGCGCCGACACCGACCTGCTGTCGCAGGTGCGCGACGGCGGCGTGCAGTTCTTCACGCTCGCCACCTCGATTCTTGCCACGTTCGTGCCGGTGTGCGGCATCGTCAACACCGGCTTCGCCTTCCCGGACTACAAGGCGGTGTGGATGGCGATGGACGGCAAGCTCGGCGAGTACGTGCGCAACGCGGTGAACAAGTCGGGCATCGTCGCCGTCACCAAGCTGATGGACAACGGCTTCCGGCAGATCACCTCCTCGACCAAGCCGATCAACACGCCCGCCGACCTGAAGGGCTTCAAGATCCGCGTCCCACCGGCGCCGATGCTGACCTCGCTGTTCCAGGCGCTCGGAGCCGGTCCGGCCCCGATCAACTTCAACGAGGTTTATTCCGCCCTGCAGACGAAGGTGGTGGAAGGCGAGGAGAACGGGCTGTCCATCGTCTATACCGCCCGCCTCTACGAGGTGCAGAAATACTGCAGCATGACGAGCCACGTGTGGGACGGCTACCTCACCCTCGGCAACCGCGCCTCCTGGGCCGCGCTGCCGAAGAACCTGCAGGAGATCGTGCTGCGCGAACTCGGCGTTGCCGCCGACGAGCAGCGCAAGGACGTCGCCGCGGCGGATCTGTCGCTGCGCAAGACGCTCACCGAGAAGGGTCTCGTCTTCAACGATCCCGACCGCAAGCCGTTCCAGGCCGCGTTGTCCAACACGACGTACTACAAGAACTGGAAGGGCAAGTACGGGGCCGAGGCCTGGGGCCTGCTCGAACAATACGCCGGCAAGCTCGCGTGAGCGCAGCGGCTGGTCACGGCAACGCCCCGTCGGGGGGACCATCCCCGGCGGGGCCGCAGTGGGTGAGGAAGGCCGACAAGATCCTCGGCCTCGCCGTGGAGATTCCCGCAGCGGCGCTGGTGGTCCTCGAGATCGTCGTGCTCTTCACCGGCGTGGTGTTCCGCTACGTGCTGAACAACCCGCTGATCTGGTCGGACGAACTGGCGTCGATCCTGTTCCTCTGGCTCGCCATGCTGGGGTCGGTGATCGCGCTCCGGCGCGGCGAACACATGCGCATGACGGCGCTGGTCTGGCGGGCGCCGCCGCGCGCGCAGGCGCTGCTCGAAACGCTCGCCATCGTCGTGCCGCTCGTTTTCCTGGTTCTGATGGTGAGCCCGGGACTGAGCTACACCACCGAGGAAGGCTTCGTCACCACGCCCGCCCTGCAATGGTCGGGCTCCATTGCGCCGGCCGCCTTCCCGGTGGGTTCGGTGCTGATGGCAATCGTCGCCGCGCTGCGGCTTTTCCGCGTCGGCGACTGGAAACTCGTCGGGATCGCCGGTGGCGTCGTCGCCGTGGTCGCGGCCGTCTTCATCGCCGCGAGCCCGCTGTACCAGGCGCTCGGCAATTTCAATCTGGTGATCTTCTTCGTCGTCCTGGTGGCGGCGACGGTGCTGAGCGGCGTGCCCATCGCCTTCTCCTTCGGCATCGCCACCTTCGGCTATCTCGGCCTCGCCGGCGGCATGCCGCTGATGGTGCTGGTCGGGCGCATGAACGAGGGCATGTCGCAGCTGATCCTGCTGGCGGTGCCGCTGTTCGTCATTCTCGGTATGCTGATGGAGATGACCGGCATCGCCCAGACCATGGTGCGCTTCCTCGTCAGCCTGCTCGGCCACGTGCGCGGCGGCCTCTACTATGTGCTGGTCGGCGCCATGTATCTGGTGTCCGGCATCTCGGGCTCGAAGGCGGCCGACATGGCGGCCATCGCCCCGGTGCTGTTCCCGGAGATGAAGGCGCGCGGCGCCAAGCCCGGGGAACTGCTCGCGCTGCTCGCCGCGACGGGTGCGCAGACCGAAACGATTCCGCCGAGCCTGGTGCTGATCACCATCGGTTCGGTCACCGGCGTTTCCATCGCCGCGCTGTTCACCGGCGGCCTGTTGCCGGGACTGCTGCTCGGCATCGTGCTGTGCTTCGTGGTGCGCTGGCGGCTGCGCGGCGGCGTGGCGGAGAAGGTCGGCGCCCGGGCGCCGTGGAGTGAGGTGGGGCGCAGCTTCGTCATCGCCCTGCCGGGCCTGCTGCTGCCGTTCGTCATCCGCTACGCGGTGATCAGCGGCGCAACGACGGCGACCGAGGTTTCCACCATCGGCGTGGTGTACGCCGCCCTCGTCGGGCTGCTGATCTACCGGCGCTTCGACTGGAAGGCGGTGTTCCCGATGCTGGTGGAGACCGCCTCGCTGTCGGGGGCGATCCTGCTCATCATCGGCGCGGCCACCGGCATGTCGTGGGCGCTGACGCAATCGGGCTTCTCGCACGAACTCGCCAAGGTGATGGGCAGCCTGCCCGGCGGCCACGCGAGCTTCCTTGCGGTATCGATCCTCGCGTTCGTCATCCTCGGCAGTGTGCTGGAAGGCATTCCCTCCATCGTGCTGTTCGGCCCGCTGCTGTTCCCGATCGCGCGGCAGCTTGGCGTGAACGAGGTTCATTACGCGATCGTGGTGGTGCTGGCGATGGGCGTCGGCCTGTTCTCGCCGCCGTTCGGGGTGGGCTACTACTCGGCCTGCGCCGTGAGCCGCATCAACCCCAACGAGGGACTGAAACCGATCGTGGGCTATCTCGTCGCCCTGGTGATCGGCCTGATCGTCATCGCCGCCGTGCCGTGGTTCTCCACCGGGTTCCTCGGCTGACACGGCGCACAAAGGAGGGTTTCATGCCCACCCCCGACATCCGCGAGATGGCGAACGCCATCCGCTTCCTTTCCATCGATGCCATCGAGCGTGCCACCAACGGCCATCCGGGCGCCCCGCTCGGCTGCGCCGACATGGCGACGGCGCTCTACACCCGCTTCCTGCGCTTCAACCCCGCCGATCCGCGCTGGTTCGACCGCGACCGCTTCGTCATCTCCAACGGCCACGGCTCGATGCTGCTCTATTCCCTGCTGCACCTGAGCGGCTACGCGCGCATCGGCATCGACGAGATCCGCCGCTTCCGCACCATCGGCTCGCACTGCCCGGGGCATCCCGAGCGCGATCCCGACTCCGGCGTGGAGGTGACCACCGGCGCGCTGGGGCAGGGCATCAGCAACGCTGCCGGCATGGCGCTGGCCGAATCGTATCTGCGCCACTGGCTTGGCGAGGATATCGTCAACCACCGCACCTACGCCATCGTCGGCGACGGCTGCCTGCAGGAAGGCGTGGGGCAGGAGATCATTTCGCTGGCGGGGCACATGCGGCTGGGGCGGCTTACGTTCCTGTGGGACAACAACCGCATCACCGACGATGGTACCATCGATTTCTCGCTGAGCGAGGACGTGATGAGCCGTTTCCGGCTGAGCAACTGGCACGTGCAGGAAGTGGACGGGCTGGACGGCGAGGCGGTGGCGGCGGCGCTGCTGCTGGCGGAGCGCGACCCCAGGCCCTCGATGATCGCCTGCCGCACCACCATCGGCCACGGGCTGCCGGTGGCCGGGCAGCGGGCCGCGCACGCGGGGCGCATCTTCCCGAAGGACAGCGCCGCCGCGCGGGAAAATCTCGGCTGGCCGCATGCGCCCTTCAGCATTCCCGAACACATCCGCGACGCGTGGCTGGCGGCGGGCGCGCGCGGCAAGCCCGCCTATAACGCCTGGAAGGCGCGCGTCGCCGCGCTTCCCGCGGAGAAGCGGGCGCTGGTGGAGCGCCTGGCCAAGGGCGAACTGCCGCAGGGCTGGACCGACGTGCTGCACGCCTGGAGCAAGGAGGCGCTGGCGAAGGGGCTGACGCAGGGCGGCATCATGAGTTCGGGCGAGATCGTCGATCGCGTGGCGGCGGCGATTCCCGAGCTGATTTCCGGCGCGGCGGACCTCGAAGGCGCGACGCAGCACAAGCGCAGCCTCGACGATTTCACGCCCGCCAACCGGCGCGGCCGATACGTGCACTACGGCATCCGCGAGCACGCCATGGGCTCGATGGTGAACGGCATGGCCGCGCACGGCGGCGTGGTGCCGCTGAGCATCACCTACCTGGTGTTCTCCGACTACCAGCGCGCCTCGCTGCGCACGGCGGCGCTGATGGGCGTGCCTTCGCTGTTCGTGTTCGGCGACGATTCGATCGGCGTCGGCCGCAACGGCCCGACGCATCATCCGGTGGAGCACCTGGCGACGCTGCGGGCGCTGCCGAACATGCTGGTGTTCCGTCCCGCCGACGCGGTGGAGGCGGCCGAGGTGTGGGAGCTTGCGCTTTCCCATCGGCGTGGGCCGTCGGCGCTGGTGTTCTCCCGCCAGCCGCTGCCGATGGTGCGCGCGGACGCGGGCGAGAACCGCTCCGCCCGCGGCGCCTATGTGATCGCCGAGGCCGAGGGGGGCGCGCGGCGCGCCACCATTCTCGCCACCGGCTCGGAGGTGGCGCTCGCGCTCTCGGCGCGCAGGCAGTTGCAGGCGGAGGGAGTTCCGACCGCGGTCGTTTCGATGCCGTGCTGGGAGTTGTTCGAGCGGCAGGACGCCGCGTACCAGGAGGCGGTGATCGGCCGCGGCACGGTGCGCGTCGGTGTCGAGGCGGCGGTGCGCTTCGGCTGGGACCGCTGGATCGGCGAGCAGGGCGGCTTCGTCGGCATGAGCGGCTTCGGCGTTTCCGGGCCGGAGACCGAGCTGTTCGCCCATTTCGGCATCACCGCCGAGCACGTGGCCGCCGAGGTGCGGGCGCGCCTGTAGGCGGCGGCACCGCGGCAGCCCCGGAGGGTTCGGACTTCCGGGGCGGCGTGGTTCGTCCGCGACAGCCCGCCGTGCCCTCTGCCATAGTGAGGCCGGCAGAAAAGGAGAGTGGCGGATCATGCGGGCACTGATGATCACCGGCACGGAGAGTTGCGCCTGGGGCAGGATTCCCGAGCCGGTGCCGGGAGCGGGCGAGGTGCTGGTGGCGGTGCGCCACCTCGGGCTCTGCGGCTCCGACCTCGCCACCTATCTCGGCTTCAACCCGCTGGTGAGCCTGCCGCGCATCCCCGGCCACGAGATCGGCGTCGAGGTTCTCGGCGCCGGGCCCGACGTGCCCGCGGCATACGCGCCCGGGCGGCGCGGGCTGGTGCTGCCCTACACGAGTTGCGGCACCTGCCCTTCCTGCCGGCGCGGGCGGGTGAACGCCTGCCGCTCCAACCGCACGCTCGGCGTGCAGCAGGACGGCGGGCTCACCGAGCGGCTGGTGCTGCCCTACGGCAAGGTGCTGCTGAACGACACGCTGGCGCCGCGGCACCTGGCGCTGGTGGAGCCGCTTTCCG
>JAJXZO010000160.1 GCA_021780035.1 Pseudomonadota bacterium | reverse complement strand
TGGGACGGCAGCCCGACGCGTCGGGAGACGCCTACTGGATCGCCAAGCTCAACGCCGGCGTCTCCCGTGGCGACCTGCTGCTCGCCTTCTCCAGCGCTCCGGAGGCCATGGCGGATACGGCATCGGCCGCGCACGAGGGCTGGGTCTTCGCGTCGCAGAGCGGAATCCTGCCGCCGATATAAGGCGCGCCGCCGCCGGTCGCCCGCGAGGGCGATGGCAACCGATCCGTCCGGCCGTTCGCCGCAACGGCCGGAACCCGGAAGGGTGTCGTCCCGGCTGATCCGCCTCCCCGCGCCGAACGGCGCGGATGGCGGTTCAGCCGGGATTTCCTTTCCCCGCGCCGCCGTCCGTCGCCATACTTTTCCTGTCGCCAGGCCGCTTGCGCCGCGCGGAACACCGGGCCATCTAGACGGGCTCGGCCACTTCCGCTGCAAAGGACCCGCCGATGAACCCCTCTCCCACCACCGTCCTGGTCGTCGGCGCCTCCCGCGGCATCGGTCTCGGCCTTGCCCGCGATTACGCGGGCCGGGGCGCGCGCGTCATCGGCACCGTCAGGCGCCCGCAACCGCCCTCGGGCCTGCACGCGCTCGCGGAAGCCTCGAACGGCAGGGTGCTGGTGGAAACCGTGGACACCACCAGCCCCGAACAGGTCGCAGCGCTGCGCCGCCGCCTCTCCGGGGAAACGATCGACGTGCTGTTCGTCAACGCCGGCATCTCCCTCGGGCACGGCGACACGCTCGACGTCGCCTCCGACGAGGCGTTCTTCAGGGTGATGCGCACCAACGCCCTCGCGCCGCTCCGCGTGATCGAGGCGTTCGCCGATCTCGTGCCCGAGGGCGGCATCATCGCCGCGATGTCCTCGGTTCTCGCCAGCGTCGCCGGCAACACGGAAGGCGGCATGGAAGTCTACCGCGCCAGCAAGGCGGCGCTGAACACGCTGCTGAAAAGCTTCGCCGCCCGCCGTGGCGGCGGTCGCGCCGTGCTCGCCGTGTCGCCTGGCTGGGTTCGCACCGACATGGGCGGCCCGGAAGCCCCGCTCGACGTGGAAACGAGCGCGCGCGGCATGGTCGACGCCATGGCCGCGCGGCGCGGCCGCAAAGGCGTCGCCTTCATCGATTACCGCGGCGGCGAAATCGCCTGGTGAAGGGAAGGCGCCGCGCCATCAGCCCAGCGCCGTGAGAATCTCCTCGGTGCCGCGGATGCGCCCAAGACGCGGGAAGATGTTTCTCACCGAGTTTTCGTGCGCGCGCCGGCCCGTCATCGCGTCCTCGGCGAACACCAGCGCGTAGCCGCGCTCGTAGGCGTCGCGCGCGGTGCTTTCCACGCCGAACTCGGTGGCGATGCCGCACATCACCACCGTCGTGATCCCCCGCCGGCGCAGTTGCAGGTCGAGGTCGGTGCCGTAGAACGCTCCCCACTGGCGCTTGAAGATCACCACGTCGCCCGGCTGGCGCTCGAGTTCCGGGATCAGATCGCTCCAGTCGGCCCCGGGTGGCGCGCCCGGCGTCCAGGTCTCGTCCACCGGCATGCGCAAGGCGTCGCGCCCGTCCGCCGAGCGGCCGACATGCACCAGCACCGCCTGGGCGCCCGCCGCGCGCCCCGCCCGCAGCAGCCGGGCGGAGTTGGCGACAACCATCGCGGCGGGATGCGGGTTGCCCGCCATCGTCACGATCCCCTTTTGCAGATCGATGGCGATGATCGCCGTGGCCCGCGCCTCGAGAACGAGTTCGCTCATCCGCCCGTCTCTCCCATGTATCCGCGCATGCGCCGGCCGCGCGCCGAAGTATCCGCCGCCGGCCGAAGCCTGTCCAGCCGCCCCCGCGTTCCGCCGTCTCAGCGGCCCGAGCGAAAGCAGATGGCCTCGGCCTCGTGCTTCTCGATCACCATGCGGCGGTAGGTCTGGTAGGCGCGCTCGTCGCCGGCGAACACGCAATGGCAGACCAGCGGATCGGCGAACAGGAACACGAGCTTGCCGTCCTGCTGCCGCCAGACGACATGGTGCGGCGGCAGGCTCGCCATCTGGCGTTGCTGTTCCGCCGAGGTGGCCGGATGAATGCCGAACCCCGCCGCCGAAAGCATATGCTCCTGGCTTTCGATGACACCCTGCTGCAACCCGCATCCGGCCAGCGCCAGAAGCGCCGCCGCCGCGGCAACGCGCGTCAGATACCTCATCCTGCCTCCCCCCACGGTCGGGCGGCGATCCGGCGCCACGCTACGGCTGTCCGCCGTCCCGCTTGCGCCAGCCCTCCAGGATGCGCGCCGCCATCGCATCGTAGTCGTGGCCGAAATGGTGGCCGCCGCCCGTGCGCACCAGCGTGGCGCCGCTTTTCGCCAGCGCCTGGCAGTCCGAGTCGGTTTCATCCGCGCCGTAGAAGCACTGCACGAGCCGCCCGGGGATCTTCGCCATCTCGGGTGCCACCGGCAGGGCGGCGGCGGTTGGCGGCATGCCGAGCCAGCCGGTGATGTGGATCTCGAAATCCGCCGCGTCGGCGAAGCCGAGCAGCGACATCACCGCCACCTCCCGCCGCTGCTGCTCCGGCAGCCGGTTGTAGAGGAACGGCAGCACGTCCGCCCCGAAGGAGTAGCCGATCAGTGCCACATGCGCGGCATGCCAGCGCGCGCTGTAGACGGCTATGACGCGGGCGAGGTCCCGCGCCGTCTCTTCCGGTGTCTTCCTCTGCCAGAAATAATGCAGGGAATCCCAGCCGACGACATTGACGCCGTCGGCGTGAAGCTTCTCCGCGATGGTCTTGTCGATATCGCGCCAGCCGCCGTCGCCGGAAAGCACCACGGCCAGCATGTCCGACGGCGGCGAGGCGGGAAGTTCCACCAGCGGCAGGTTGCGCACGTCCTGCGGCCGGAAGCTCGACTGGCCCAGATGCGGGCCGATCATCGCCGTCAGCAGGTCGGTTTCGGTGGTGCCGGCAGCGAAATTCCGCCGTACCGGCCCGCGGCCGGCCTTGGTTTCCGCCGCGATCCACGCCTGCCCGGCAGCGGGAGCGGCGGGCGTCAGCCCGACGTCCCAGAAGCCGAGCAGATGGTCGCTGGCGGCGGGATCGCGCGGACAGGGCGGCGATGTCAGTCCCGGCGATGCCTCGGGATCGACCGAGATCGCGCCGCCGACGGTGTGCGCCGGCGCCTCGGTCAATGCCAGTTGCGCGAGCCGGCCGCCCTGTCCGAAGCCGGCGAGGATGGGCGCGTGGTAGATGGCGACGCCGAAGATACGCTGCCAGCGCTTGCTCTGCCCGTCCGCGTCGCCCACCAGTTCGTGGCACGAGGCCTTGTCGAGCCGCGCGACATAGGCGGCCCGATCGACGCCGAGCACGATCGCCCCCTTGGCGACCAGCGTCTCCGCGGCACGCTGGTCGGCCGGCGCCCAGGCGGGGCCGGCGGAGAACAGGATGACGAAGCCGGTGGGCGCGCCGTGGGGGCGGAGCAGCACGGCGTTGCCGTAGCGTCCCGCTTCCACCGCGCGGGCGGGGGAAGCGAGCAGGAGGCACAGCAGCAGCGCGGCGAGCGCGCCGAGACGGCGGCGCATCATGGCCGGGATGGCTCCACTTCCGCGCCGCCGGCGGCGATGGCGGCCAGCGTGCGGACCGGCCCGAACAGGCCGGTGGTGGCGAGATAGCGCGGCTCCCATACCGGATCGAACTTGCTCTTGAAGCTGCGCAGGCCGCGGAAGCTGTAAACCTTGTTGCCGTGCCGCCACAGCAGGTGGCCGATCCGGTACCAGAGCGAATTGCCGCACCCCACGGCCAGGCCCGAAAGCGGCGCCATGCCGAGGCTGAGGTGCTCATAGCCGGCCTCGCGCAGGTGCAGCGCCAGCCGCGTGAACAGGAACTCCATGGTGTAGGGCGACGCGTCCGGCACATGGCGCATCACACCCACCGTCGCCTCGGCGAACAGATCGGTGGTCATGAAGGTGACGAACGCCACCGGCCGGCCGTGCTCGCAGACCAGCATCACCGACTGGCGCGAGAGAGACGGGATATCGAAGGAGGCGACGGAAAACCCCTTCTCCGCCGCCCGCCGTTGCGCCAGCCAGGCATCGGAGATCGCGCGCAGGCTTTCGAGGCTTGCCGCCGGGCTTTCCAGCACTTCCGCCGTCAGGCCGTCACGGGCGCCGCGCTTCAGGGCGTAGCGCAGATGCGCCATGCGCGAGCCCTCCAGGGTGAAATCGGCGAGCGACACCAGCGCCTCCTCGCCGAGCTTCATCAACCTCAGCCCGGTTTCCAGATAGAGCGGCAACGCCTCCGAGCGCACCTGGTAGAAGGCCGGGCGGCCGTCGTGGGCGTGCGCGAGGCCGATGAAGCTGGCGATCAGCGCCGGCCACTCCTCGCGCGGGCCCACGGGATCGTAGAGCGCCACCCAGTCGCGGCCGCGCTTGGCGTACATCAGGAAGGTGCGGCCGCTGCCCGAGAACAGGAAGCTCTTGTCGCCCATCATCGCCAGCATGGCGTCGCTGCGCGGCTGGCGGCGGGCGATGCGCTCGGCGGCGTTGAGATCCGCCGCCGTGGGACGCGCGGCGCGGCCAGGGGCAAGCCGCAGCATCTCCCGCATGCCGATCGCCGCCGCCAGCACCGAGGCCGCGACGATGGTGCGCAGCGCGCGCGAGGCCCGGTCGTCGAACTCGAACTGCCACCACAGCTCGTTGCTGTAGGGCACGTGGCGGAAGGCGAAGAAGAACACCCAGAATGCGACGCTCAGCACCAGAACCAGCGCCACGAGCATCTCCGCCGAGAGCGGGCGGTCGAACAGGGAGGCGAGGCGGTCGAAGCGTCGCCGCGCGCTCAGCAGCACCACCGTCAGGAACAGCAGCGCGCCGGCCTCAAGGAAGGCAAGCCCCATGGCGAGGGAAAAGAACAGCCCGAGCACGGCGAGGCCCATCGCCATCCACCAGGCGGCGTCGAGCCTGAAGAACAGCCCGCGCGCCACGAACAGCAGCAGTACGCCGACCAGGCTCGTGGCCATGTTCGACCCTTCGACGAGCCAGAGCGGCACGAACCGCGCCAGCAGGTCGAGGCGATGGTGGAAGGCGGGCGCGGCGCCGGAGATCACCAGCGTCACGCCGATGGCGAAGGTCACGACGGCCAGGAACATCGGCAGCAGCGGCGGCCCGAGCGCCAGCGCCTCGGCGGCCTTCGGCGCCAGCCGGGC
>JAJXZO010000009.1 GCA_021780035.1 Pseudomonadota bacterium | reverse complement strand
AGCAGGCCCCAGCCCAGCACCGGCAGGATGTCGATCGCGCGGCCCATGCCATCGTAATGCGAATGCACCACCAGGATCGCGAGCAGGCGTGAGGCCGCGCCCAGCAGCAGCCTCAGGACGATCAGCGGGTAAAGGCGGCGCAGGCGTCGGGAAAAGAACGTCGTCGCGCTCATGCCGGCGTCGAATCGCGCCGTGCAGGAGTGGGCGATGACGTAGCCACTGAGCAGGAAGAAGAAGTCGACCGCGATGTAGACGCGGAAGGGCAGGCTCCTGAAGCCCGGCACGGACGTGAGATGATAGGTAAAGACGATGACAGCGGCGGCGCCGCGAAGCCACTCAAGGGTCGCGTTGCGTTCCGCGGGCGCCGGCGGCGTCCCTAGAGGATTGCGGCGTGGACGAAGTTGCTGACCACGTCGAGGCGCTCGCCGTGCCAGGGGTCCGGCACGCGGCAGTTGGTGAGATAGGCGAAGGACACGCCGGACTCGGGATCGCCCCAGCAATAGGAACTGCCCACGCCGCCGTGGCCGAACGTGCCCGGCGAGGCGAAGCTGCCGAGGCCGCGGATGGCGGGCGCCGTTCCGCGCAGATGCGGGCCGATGCCGCGATGCATCGCCATGCCCACGGAACCGTCCACCATGTCGCCGGTCCAGTCGCGGATCGCGTAGGCGAGGGTGCGCGGTCCGGCGAAACGTTTCCTGCCGAGCGCGCCACCGGCGAGCAGCGCCTGGTAGAACGCGGCCATGCCGGCGGCTGTCGCGTAGCCACCGCCGCCAGGAATCCCGGCGCTGCGCCGCGCGGCGGTGTTCGCCTCCGCGAGCGGGTGGGGACCGCCCTCGCCAGGCTCGTGCATGTCCGCGGCGCGGGCGTGCAGCTTCGGCGCGAGGCCGACATGGATTGCGGTCTCGAGGCCGAGTCGGCGCAGCACGCGATCACGGATCACGTCGCGGAAATCCTGGCCGGTCAGCGCCTCCATCAGCACCGCGGCGGTCCAGTGGGCGGAGGCCCCATGGTAGTGGACACGCGAGCCGGGCGTCCATTCCAGGGTGAAGTCGCACACCGCCTCGCGCAGCAGGGTGTGATCCTGCCAGGCGGCCTGCGGCACTTCTGCCGAGGGGAAACCGCCGCGATGGGTGAGCAGTTGGAGCACGGTGACCCCGCCCTTGCCGTTGCGGGCGAACTCCGGGACATGCTTCGCCACCGGATCGGTGAAGCGGAAAAGGCCCTCCTCGGCGAGCGCCCAGAGCGCGGCGGCGGTCACCACCTTGGTGTTGGAATAGAGGAGCCACAGCGTCTCGGGCGTGGCCTTGCGGCCGCGGGCGGCATCTCCGAACACCGCGACCCGCGCCAGCTTGCCGTGCCGGGCGATGGCGAAGCTGGCGCCCGGGTACATGCCTTCGCCGATGTGGCGCTCGATCAGCCGTTCCAGGGCGGCGATCGGTTCCTCGCGCAGGCCCGCGTCCTTGAGGCTCGTTTTCGGCAGCACAGTGTCGGCCATCGTCCCGTCTCCTCCCCGTATCGGCGGCCATCTTGCACCGCGGTCGCGAATCCGCCAGCCTCCGGTCAATCCAAGGGGGAAACGATGATGCGCAAGACGCTTCTTGCCGCCTGCGCGCTGGCGGCCTCCGGTTTCTTCGCTGCCGCCCACGCTGCCGACAAACACGTTCAGCTCAAACTGTCGCACTGGGTACCGCCGTCGCATCCGTTGCAGGCGGCGATCCAGGACTGGGCCAACTCGATCAAGAAGGACTCCGGCGGCACCATCGGCTCCGTCATCTTTCCGGCCGAGCAGCTTGGCAAGGCGTTCGACCATTACGACATGGCACGCGACGGGATCGCCGATGTCGCCTTCGTCAATCCCGGCTATCAGCCGGGGCGCTTCCCCATCATCGCCGCGGGCGAGTTGCCGTTCCTGTTCAAGGACGGGCACACCGGCAGCGAGGCGCTGGATGCCTGGTACCGCCAGTACGCCGCACGCGAGATGCCGGACGTGCATTTCTGCCTCGCCTTCGTGCACGACCCGGGCACGCTGCACTCGCGCGTGAAGATTACCGTGCCGAGCGACATCAGGGGGCTTAAGCTGCGCCCGGCCGACGGCACGCTCGGAACCTGGGTGACAGACCTCGGCGGCACCAACATCCAGGCCTCGGCGCCGGCGGCGCGCGACGTTTTGGCGCGCGGTGTCGCCGACGGCATCTTTTTCCCGTGGGGCTCGACGGTGCTGTTCGGCATCGACAAGGTAGTGAAGTACTCGATCGACGCGCCGATGTACGTTTCCACCTTTGTCTGGGTGATGAACAAGGCACGCTATGACTCGCTCGCGCCGGATCAGAGGAAGGTCATCGACAATCATTGCACCACCGCATGGGCGGAGCGCTTCGCCGGGCCATGGGCGGATTTCGAGCACGCGGGCCGAGCCAAGATGGCGGCCGAGCCTGGCCACGTGATGACGGAGCTGACGCCGGCGCAGCTCAAGCTGTGGCAGCAATCCGCGCTGCCGCTGCACAAGGCCTGGGCGGCGGCGGTGCGCCGGAAGGGGCTCGATCCCAGCAAGGTGTGGGCCAATCTCCAGGAGGCGATCGCCAAGTACCACGCGGGCTATGCGAACTGACCGCGCCGCGGAGCGCGCGGCGTGAAGTCGGCCGCCGATCTCGCCATCACCGCGGCGGAGCGGTTCGCCGCGGGCCTGCTGGCGCTGGTGACGGTGCTGACCTTCGTCTCCGTCGCGCTGCGCTACGTGTTCCACTGGGCGATCCCGGATTCCTATGACTATTCGCGCCTGTTGCTCGGCATCCTGATTTTCTGGGGGATTGCGGTGACCGGGTTCCGCGGCGAGCACATCACGGTCGAGTTGCTCTACAACGCGCTGCCAGCGCGGGTGCGACGCGGGCTCGACCTGCTGGGCACGCTGTTCACGCTCGGCTGCATGACGGCCTTCGCGCGCGCCATGGGGCTCAAGGTGCTGGACGTGCGGGCGAGCGGGGAGGCGACCTTCGACACGCACACACCGATCTGGCCCTTCTATCTCGTCGCCTGGGCCGGCATCGCGGGCTCGGTGTTGCTGCTGCTGATCCGCCTGGCGCGGCAGTTGCGCGGCGCCGGGCGCGACGAGACGCCGGTCGCGACGCATTGATGGACGCCTCGGTCGTCGCCATCGGCGGGTTCGTCCTGCTGTTCACGCTGATGCTGCTGCGCATGCCCGTGGGGCTCGCCATGGGCACCGTGGGCGTTGTCGGCTTCGGCCTGATGTCGGGGTTCGGGCCGGCGCTGCACGTGCTCGCGGAGTCGCCGATCCGCACGGCGACGGATGCCGGCTTCGCGGTGATCCCCCTGTTCCTGCTGATGGGTACGATCGCCTCCGCCTCGGGCATGAGTGCCGAGCTGTTCCACGCGGCGAACGCGTTTCTTGGGCACCGGCGCGGCGGGCTCGGCATGGCGACGATCGCCGCCTGCGCCGGCTTTGCCGCGATCTCCGGCAGTTCCGTTGCCACCGCAGCGACGTTCTCAGCCGTCGCCTACCCGGAGATGCGGCGCTACAACTACCCGCAATCCTTCTCCACCGGCGTGATCGCGGCGGGCGGCACGCTGGGCTCCATCCTGCCGCCCTCGATCGTGCTCGCGGTCTATTCGCTGATCACCGAACAGGATGTCGGCAAGCTTTACATCGCGGGCATCATCCCCGGCCTACTCGCGATCGCGATGTATCTCGCGACCATCACGGTGATCGGAGGCGTGCGCCCCGGCTTCCTGCCGCGCGGCGAGCGGTCGAGCTGGGCGGAGCGGCTCTCGGCGGTGCGCGGCGTGTGGGCGATCTCGCTGCTGTTCCTCTTTGTCATCGGCGGCATGTATGGCGGCGCGTTCACGCCGACCGAGGCGGCGGCGATGGGCGCGGGCGGTGCCTGGCTCATTGCGGTGGCGCGGCGGCGGCTCTCGTTTGCGCAGACGCTCGACTGCCTGCTCCGCGCGGTGCGTACCTCGGCGGCGATCTTCGCGATCCTGATCGGGGCGCTGCTGTTCGGCTATTTCCTCACCATCACCCAGACGCCGCAGGAGGTGACGCGGTTCCTGACGAGCCTCGGGCTCGGCCGCTACGGCGTGCTCGCGCTCATCATGCTGATGTACCTGGTGCTGGGCTGCGTGATGGACGCGATGGCGATGATCATCCTCACTATCCCCATCGTCTTTCCGGTGATCACCTCGCTCGGCTTTGACCCGATCTGGTTCGGCATCATCATTGTCATGACGGTGGAGCTGGGGCTGATCCACCCGCCGGTGGGGATGAACGTGTTCGTCATCAAGTCCGTGGTGCGGGACGTGAAGATCGGCACAGTGTTCATCGGCGTCATCCCGTTCGTGATCACGGATATCCTGCGTCTGATCATCCTGATATCCTTTCCGATCCTGTCCACCTGGCTGCCGTCTCATATGTGACTTGGGGCATATGTGACGGCGGCCGCCGTAGCGAGAAGAAGATGTCCCTGATCGAGGATCTGCGTGGCGCCATCGGCGCCAACGGCGTCGTGGCCGGCGGCGAGGCCGAGCCCAAGCATTTCGGCGACTGGCACGTGCCGATGCGCCAGGGCGAGCTGCCGGCCGCCGTCGTCTATCCCACCAGCACCGCCGAGGTGGCGGCGGTGTTGCGTTACTGCAACGAGCACGGCATCCCGGTGGTGCCGCAGGGCGGGCTCACCGGCCTGCTCGGGGGCGCGACGCCGGTCGAGGGTTCGGTTGCACTGTCGTTGGCGCGGATGCGCCGGATTGAGGCGGTGGATGTGGCGGGTGCCACGCTGACCGCGGAGGCCGGCGTGCCGCTGCAGGCGATCCAGGAAGCGGCCGACGCGGCGGGAATGCTGTTCGGCCTCGATATCGGCTCGCGCGGCACCTGCACGATCGGCGGCAACGCCTCGACCAATGCCGGCGGCAACCGCGTGCTGCGCTACGGTATGGCGCGGGAAATGATCCTGGGGCTCGAGGCGGTGCTGGCGGACGGCACGATCCTCTCGAGCCTCAACACGATGCTGAAGAACAACGCGGGATATGACCTCAAGCAGCTCTTCATCGGCTCGGAGGGCACGCTCGGCGTCATCACCAAGGTGGTGGTGCGTCTGCATCCAAAGCCGTCGAGCCTTGCTACCGCCTTCGTGGCACTGCCTTCTCACGC
>JAJXZO010000137.1 GCA_021780035.1 Pseudomonadota bacterium | reverse complement strand
AACGCCAGCATCCCGTAACTCGCCAGGAACAGCGCCCCACCCAGCGTGAGCGCCAGGAGCAGCGCCGGAACCTGCGCGAGCACGGCGCCCACCCCGGCCACGCCCGCACTCATCAGCAGCAGATCGGACGCGGCGCAGAACGCCACCACCGGGCCCACATGCTCGCAGCGCAACCCCTGGCGCAGCACGAACGCGTTCTGCGCGCCGATGGCCACGATCAGTGCCGCGGAAAGCGCGAAACCGCTGGCGAATGCGGAAGTGTCGGTCATGGCGCCATGATGCGGCGAAGGCTCGCAGTAGTCCAACTAAAGAGGCTAAACTGGATGAAGAGGAGCTAAACCGATGCTCGACTATCCGGCGCTGGCCGCGGTGGCGGCGGTAGTGCGCGAAGGCAGCTTCGAGCGCGCGGCGGCGGCGCTCGGCGTCACCCCCTCGGCCATCTCCCAACGCGTGCGCGCGCTGGAGGAGCGCCTCGGCGGCGTGCTGATCGTCCGCGGCACCACCTGCCGTCCCACGGAGGCCGGGCGCATCCTTTGCGCCCACGTCGAACGCGTCCGCCTGCTTGAAGGCGAGGTGGCATCGGCGCTGCCGGCGCTCGCCGGCGGCGGAGGCACGGCGCCGGCGACGCTGCGGGTGGCGGTGAACGCCGACAGCCTCGGCACCTGGTTCCTGCGCGCGGCGACGAAGTTCGCCCACGCCAGCGGCGCGCTGCTTCACCTCGTGCGCGAGGACGAAGGCTACACCGCCGCCCGGCTCCGCTCGGGCGAGGTGCTGGCCGCCGTCACCGCCGATCCGCGCCCGGCGCCCGGCTGCCGCATCGTCCCGCTCGGCGTGCAACGTTACGTCGCCACCGCGAGCCCGGGCTACATGCGCCGGCATTTCCCTCAGGGCGTCGATCGCGCGAGCCTCGCCTTGGCGCCGGTGCTGCGCTTCGACCAGAAGGACCAGATGCAGGTGCGCTGGGCGCGCGCGCTCACCGGCCACGAGCTTGTCGCGCCCACGCACTGGATTCCCACCACCCAGGGGGCGCTGGAAGCGACGCTCGCCGGCCTCGGCTGGGGCCTCAACCCCCTGGCGCTGGCCGCGCCCCACCTCGCCGCCGGCGCGCTCAGCGAACTGGTGGCCGGCCGGCCGTTCGATCTGCCGCTCTATTGGCAGGTGGCGCGGTTGGGCGGAAGGCTGCTCGCCGGCCTCACCCGCGAGGTGGTGGCCGCCGCCGGCCGCGACCTCCTGCCCGCACCCACCGGAGCGTGAACACTCTCCGCCTCTGTTGCGTGCGGCGGCCCCTTGCAACCGGCGGTTGCCGACCCCATCCGCTCATGGATGGCCATGAGCGTCGTTCACGATCCTCTCATGCCGCCGGCCCGCATCCCCGCGTTGGCAGCCGCCCTCGCCCTCGGTCTCGCCGCCGGGGCGGCATGGACCACGGCGCCCGCGTTCGCGCAGGAGCTACCGGCGGCGGGCACCCCCGCCGACACCGGCGCAACCCTCCCGCCCGTGGTGCTCCGCGCGCTCGGCCGCCTGCGCGAGGGGCTGCGCCAGCAGGCCTACGCCGACATCTGGCGGAGCGTCTGCGCCGAGGCCGCCACCGCCTGCGGCACGACGTTCCTGGTGGTCGACGTCGCCCGCCAGCGCCTCGACCTGTTCCTTGCCGGCCGGTTCCGCGCCTCGTTTCCGGTCTCCACCTCCCGCTACGGCATCGGCCAGCGCTCGGGAAGCGACCGGACCCCCACCGGCCTGTTCCGGGTATCCGGCGTGGTCGGCCTCGGCGGCCCGCCGCATCAGGTGCTCGACGACCGCGGTCCCACCGGCGCCTATGCCGTTCCCGTCCGCACGTCGGGCCATCTCGCGGCCAGCCGGATCATGCTCGGCCGCATCCTGCTGCTCGAGGGCCTGCAGCCAGGCTGGAACCTGGGCGGGAACGTCGACGCGGCGGCGCGCGACATCTACATCCACGGCAGCGCCAACGTCGGCATGCTCGGCCAGCCCGCCTCCGAAGGCTGCGTGCAGGTGGCCCCCCGCGTGATCGTGGTGCTCGCGCGGGTGACACCGCCGGGCGCGCTGGTGCTTATCACGCCGGGAACGGGCGATCCGCGGCGCATCCCCGGTCCGCCGCTGGCCGGCGGCGCCGCTTTCCGCGGCTGACATCCGTTCTGCCGACAGAACCGTATAGTCGTCTCCCAAACCCCTCCATCTCGCGGCGCCGATACTCGGGCCCACAGCCAGTGGAGGCGCCCCGATGTCGTGTTCCGTCCTTTTCCCGCTCGCCGCCGCCCTGGCCGCCGTCGTGCCTGTCGCCGCGCTGGCGGCAAAACCCGCCGCACCGCTGGCGAACCACGGCGTCGCCCTGCCGCCCTTGCCCAATCCGCCGGGCGACATCCCCGATTCTCAGGTGTTCGTCCTCTACTACTCGCCGCTCGGCTTCTCGCTCAAAGTGCCGGAGGGCTGGGCGCGCCGCGCCGGCGGCGAAAGCGTGCGCTTCACCAGCGCCTACGACGGTCTCTCGGTAACGGTGGCCGCCGCCGCCACCCCCACGGTGGCAAGCGTGCGGAGCGGGCAGGCCGCGGCGCTGGCACAGACCCCGATGGCCGTGCGCGTTTCGGCAATCCAGGCGGTAACGCTTCCGGGCGGCGACGCGGTGCACATCGTCTTCGCCTCCAATTCGGAGCCGAACCCGGTCACCGGCAAGGCGGTGCGCCAGGAAAACGAGCAGTTCCTGTTCTGGCGCCAGGGCAGGCTCGCCACCGTCACGCTGTGGGCGCCATACGGCGCCGACAACGCCGACCAGTGGCGGCTGATCTCGCGGAGTTTCCGGTGGTAGAGACGCCGCTGCTGGAAGCGGTGGATCTCTACCGCTTCTTCCATGTGGGCGACAGCGAGACGCGGGCGCTGCGCGGCGTCAGTCTCCGCGTTTTCCCGGGCGAGACGGTGGCGCTGCTCGGCCCCTCGGGCAGCGGCAAGTCCACCCTGCTCGCCTGCCTCGCGGGCCTGGACGAGCCCGACGGCGGCCACGTGCTGCTGGCGGGCGAGCGCCTCACCCGCCGCCCGGAAGCGGAACGCGCCCGCCGCCGCGCCGCCGCCATCGGCATCCTGCTGCAATCCGGCAACCTGTTCGAGTCCCTGCCGCTCGCCGCCGCCATCCGCCTGCAGATGCACCTCGCCGGCCAACGCGACGCTGCCCGCCCCGAGCGCCTGCTCGCCGCCGTCGGCCTCGCCGGGCGGGAGAACGCGAAACCGGCGCATCTCTCCGGCGGCGAGCGCGCCCGCGCCGGCCTCGCCGTCGCCCTGGCCGCCGAGCCTGCCCTGCTGCTCGCCGACGAACCCACCGGCGAGGTGGATGCCGAAACCGAGCGGGCGCTGCTCGCGCTGCTGGCCGAACGGAAGCGCGCCGGGCTCGCGGCGCTGATCGCCACCCACTCGGCCGCCCTCGCCCAATGGGCCGACCGCGTTCTCACCATCGCCGATGGACGCTTCGCCGATGCTTGATTCGCTCGTCACCGCCACCGAGGCCGGCCGCAGCTTCGCCTCCGGCGACCGGACGCTCACCGCGCTCCGTCCGGCGAGCTTCACCATCGCTCCCGGCGCGCGCATCGCCCTCACCGGGCCTTCCGGCAGCGGCAAATCCACCCTGCTCGCCCTGATCGCCGGGCTGGATACGCCGAGCACGGGCCGCATCGCCTGGCCCGCGCTCGGCCCGCGCGAGAGCCTCCGCCCGCTCGCCGTCGGCATGGCCTTCCAGGCCCCGAGCCTGCTGCCGATGCTGAACGTGGTGGAGAACGTCTCGCTGCCGCTCGCCCTCGCCGGCCAGGCCGGGCAGGCGGAAGCCGCCGCCTCTGCCGCGCTCGCCAGCCTCGGCCTGCTCGATCTGGCCGGAAAGCTGCCAACGACGCTCTCCGGCGGGCAGGCGCAGCGGGTGGCGCTGGCCCGCGCGCTCGCCGTCCACCCGCGCCTGCTGCTCGCCGACGAACCCACCGGACAACTGGACCACGCCACCGCCGCGGCGCTGTTCGACGCCCTGCTGGCGGCGCTGGAAGGCACGGATACGGCGCTGCTCGTCGCCACTCACGACGCGGCGGTGGCCATGCGCTTTCCCACGCGCTGGCATCTCGACCACGGCCGCCTCGCCACCCCGGAGATCTCCGCATGATGATCGGCATCTGGGCGCGCGGCCTGCTCGCCTCCCACCAGGGACGGCTGTTCGGCGGCATGCTCGGCCTCGGCCTCACCGTGAGCCTGCTGATCGCCATCGGCGCCTTCACCCTCTCCGCCTCGCGCACGATGACGGCGCGGGCGATCGAGGGCGTGCCGGTGGACTGGCAGGTGCAACTCCTTCCCGGCGCCGATCCCGCCGCGACCGCCGCCACCCTGCGCCACGCCATCTCCGTGCGGGAGGTCGCCACCGTCGGTTACGCTTCCGTCGCCGGCTTCGAGGCGCGCACGGGAGACAGCGTACAGACCACCGGCCCCGGCCAGGCGCTGGGCCTCGCCCCCGGCTACCGGCATCTGTTCCCGCGCCAGATCACCTTGCTCGCCGGCAACTGGGATGGGCCGCTGCTGGCCGAGCAGACGGCGGCCAACCTGCACGCCACCGTCGGCACCACGGTCGCGGTGAGGCGCCCCGGCCTGCCCCCGGCAACCCTGACGGTTTCCGGCATCGTCGCCCTGCCGAACGCCGACGCGCTGTTCGGCGCCATCGGCGTGCGGCGCTCCGCCCAGCCGCCGGCCCCGCCCGACAACGTGGTGCTGATGCCGCTCGCCGACTGGCGGGCGCTGTTCGATCCGCAACAGGCGGTGCGGCCGGATTCGGTGCGCCTGCAACTGCACGTCCGCCTCGCGCACCGCCCGCTGCCCACCGCGCCGGGCGCCGCCTACACGGCGCTCACCCGGCTGGCCAACCATTTCGAGGCGCTCGCCGCCGGCAGCGCCGTGGTGGGCAACCGCCTCGCCGAACGCCTCGCCGCCGTGCGGGCCGACGCGCTCTACGCGCGGGTGCTGTTCCTGTTCCTCGGCGCTCCAGGCGTGGTGCTGGCGGCGCTGGTGACGCTCGCGGTCACGGCCTCGGGCGCGGAACGCCACCGCCACGAGGCGGCGCTGCTCCGCGTGCGCGGGGCGAGCGTGCGCACCATCACCCTTCTCGCCTCCGTCGAGGCGGCGCTGATCGCGGTGGGCGGCCTGCTCGCCG
>JAJXZO010000119.1 GCA_021780035.1 Pseudomonadota bacterium | reverse complement strand
TTCACGGAATCGACCAGAAGCCGGCCGAGCCCGGGCCAGGCGAACACCGTCTCGATGACGATGGAGCCGCCGAGCAGGAAGCCGAATTGCAGCCCGGCCATGGTGATGACGGGGATCAGCGCGTTGCGGAACGTATGCTTCCAGATCACGCGACGTTCCGGCACGCCCTTCATGCGCGCGGTGCGGACGTAGTCCTCGCCGGCGACCTCGACGAAGGCGGAACGCGTGAAGCGCGCCATGACCGCGGCGACGGCGACGCCCAGGGTGAACGAGGGCAGGATGAAACTGCGCCAGCCCTCCTCCCCGCCGGTCGGCAGCCAGTGCAGCCGCACCGAGAACAGGTCGATCAGCAGCAGCCCGAGCCAGAAGGCGGGGAAGGAGATGCCGGAGACCGCGAGCACCATGCTCGTCTGGTCCTGCCATCGCCCGCGCCGCACGCCCGCGAGCACGCCGAGCGCCACGCCGATCACGGTGGACCAGGCCATGGCGGCGACGGTGAGCCAGAAGGTCGGCATGAAGCGCTCGCCGATGACCTTGGCGACCGGCTGGCCGGTGCGCGCGGAGGTGCCGAGCTTTCCGGCGAGCGTCTGGCGGATATAGGTGAGGTATTGTCGCCAGAGCGGTTTGTTCAGCCCCAGCGAGATCCGCACTGCCCGAACCTCCTGCAGCGTCGCGTCCGGCCCCGCGAGCAGGCGTGCCGGATCGCCGGGCAGCATGCGCACGAAGCCGAACGAGAACAGCGAGACGCAGACCAGCACCGGGAGGATACCCAGCGCGCGGCGCGCGAGGAAGGCGATCATGCGTGGCGGCTCACCGCCCGCCCGGACGCGATGGTCCGGGCGGGCGACAGCGCGGCCTCGTCATGCATACTTGGCGGCGTCGATCATCAGGCCGCCGTCGGGCAGGCGGTAGGCGTCCTCGAGGTTCTTGTCGCGCGCATCGAGGATGCGCTCGACGCCGAGGAACACCCACGCGGCGTCGTCCCAGATCTGCTTTTGCGCGGTGGCGTAGGCAGCGCCGCGCTTCGCGGGATCCGCGGTTTCCAGCCCGCTCTTCAGCGCCGCGTCCACCGCTTTGCTGGAATAGTAGCCGACATTGTAGAGCGACGGCGGGAAGGAGGCGGTGGCGAAGAGCGGGCGCAGCGCCCAGTCCGCGTCGCCGGTGGAGGACGACCAGCCGCCGTAGTACATTTCGAGGTGCGACTCGTCGGGCTTCTTCACGTTCCAGATGCGCGACGCCATCACGCCGCCCTCGAGCGGCTCGACCTTCAGCTTCACGCCCACCATCGCGAATTGCTGTTGCAGGAACTGCATCGCGGTGATTGCGACGGTGTTGTTGAAGCCCCACATCACGGAGTCGAAGCCCTTGGCGTAGCCCGCGGCGGCAAGCAGCTGCTTCGCCTTCTCCGGGTTGTAGTCGTAGGCCTGCTGCTGCTCGTAGAAGGTGATGTGCGGCGGCTCGGCGGAGAGCAGCGGGTCGGCAAAGCCGTTGTAGACGACCTTGGCGAAAAGCTGCTTGTCGACGGCGTGGTTGAGCGCCTGGCGCACCCGCGGGTCGTTGAACGGCTTCTTCATCACGTTCATCGCGATGTAGCGCACGACGATCGACGGGTCGTTGATGAGCGCGAGCTTCGGGTCGTGCTCGATCACCACGGCCTGCTGCGGCGGGATGGGCGTGATCAGCTGCGCCTCGCCCGAGCGCAGCAGCGCGATGCGCGCGCCGTCCTCGGGGTCGGAACGGAGCGTCACCGTCTCCAGGTGCGGCATGCCCTTCTGCCAGTAGTCCGGGTTCTTCTTCACCTTCAGCGTGTCGGGCTGCCAGGACTCGAAGACGAACGGGCCGGTGCCGACCGGGTGGCGGCCGATCTGCTTGCCCCATTTCTTGAGCGCGGCCGGGCTCAGCAGCTGCAGCGACGGGTGCGCGACGGTGGGGATGAAGGCGCCGAACGGGAATTTCAGCACACAGCGGGCGGTGTACTGGTCGACCACGTCCACGTGGTCGAGCATCGCGAGCAGGCTCAGCCGCTTGAGGTGGTTGGCGGGGTTGGCGATGCGCTCGAAGTTGATCTTCACCGCCTCGGCATCGAACGGCGTGCCGTCCTGGAACTTGATGCCCTGGCGCAGGTGGAAGGTGAACTCGGTGGCCTGCGCGTTGGCCTCGTATTTCTCGGCCAGCAGCGGCACCACCTGCATGTTCTTGTCGAAGGTGAGCAGGCCCTCGAGCATCAGGCGCGCTGCGGACTGCGACAGGGTGTCGTTGGCGTCCGCGGGGTCCAGCGTCATCAGCGCGGCGGCGACGCCGACGGTGAGCTGGCCGCTCTTGGTCTGGGCGTGGGCGAGATCGCCGAACGCGAGCCCGCCGGCGACGGCAGCGGTGCCGCCCAGCATGGCGCGGCGCGAGAGATCGAGTTTCCGGGACATTGTCGTCCTCCTTTCCATCGGAACTAGAAGAGCCCGCCTATTCTGTGGCGGGCAACGTAGTGGTCGGGCCCCACACGCACCAGGGGCGCGACCTCGGGCGGGTCGTCGTGGCGGCGCATCGGCGACGGCACTTCGCTGTCGTCGAGCGCGCGCTCGTGGCCGCGGCGCGCGGGGTCGGGGATCGGGACGGCGGCGAGCAGGCGCCGCGTATAGGCATGCTGCGGGTCGCCGAGCACGGCGTCGCGCGGTCCGATTTCCACGATCTGGCCGAGATACATGACCGCGACGCGGTGCGCGATGCGCTCCACCACGGCCATGTCGTGAGAGATGAAGAGGTAGGCGACGCCGAGGCGACGCTGCAGGTCCATCAGCAGATTCACCACCTGGCTGCGGATGGAGACATCGAGTGCGGCGACCGCTTCGTCGGCGATGATGAGGCGCGGTTCACTGGCGAGTGCCCTGGCGATGCACACGCGCTGGCGCTGGCCGCCGGAAAGCTCGTGCGGGTAGCGGCGCGAATAGCCACCGCCGAGGCCCACCTGCTCCAACAGCGCCTCCACCCGTGCCTCGACGGCACGGCCGGGGAGCAGGTCGTGGGTGCGGATGGGCTCGGCGACCGAGAAGCCGATGGTCAGGCGCGGGTCGAGCGAGGCGAACGGGTCCTGGAACACGTATTGCACCGCGCGGCGCAGCCGTTTCTCGCTGTCCACCGTGAGCTCGGAGACGTCCTCGCCGTCGAGGCGGATGCTGCCGGCTTCCGGCTGTTCGAGGCGGATGATGCTGCGCCCGGTGGTGGACTTGCCGCAGCCGGACTCGCCGACCAGCCCCAGCGTCTCCCCGGGGCGGACCATGAAGCTCACGTGCTCGACGGCGTGGATGCGCCCGACCGATCGGCCGAGCAGGCCGCGCCGCACCTCGAAGCGGGTGACCAGGCGATCGACCTCAAGCACCGGCTTGTGCGCGGCATCCACCGTGTCCTGTGGCGGCGGCTCATTGCCGTTTTCCGGGAACGGGCGCGGCAGCTTCTCGCCGGCGAGGCTGCCGAGCACCGGCACCGCGGCGAGCAGGCGGCGCGTGTAGTCCTGTTGCGGGCGGGCGAAGATGGTGCCGACATCGCCCTGCTCGACCACCTGGCCGTCGCGCATCACCACCACGCGGTCGGCGATCTCGGCGACCACGCCCATGTCGTGGGTAATGAACAGCAGGCTCATGCCGAATTCCTGCTGCAGCGCGCGCATCAGCCGCAGCACCTGCGCCTGCACCGTGACGTCGAGCGCCGTGGTGGGCTCATCGGCAATGAGGAGACGCGGGCGGCAGGAGAGCGCCATCGCGATCATCACCCGCTGGCGCATGCCGCCGGAGAGCTGAAACGGGTAGCGCTCGAGTTGACGCGCCGCATCCGGGATGCGCACGCGCTCGAGCATGCGCCGCGCCTCTTCCCGTGCCGCCGCGGCGCCGAGGCCCTGGTGCAGCATCACCGCCTCGGCGATCTGGTCGCCGATGCGCAGCACCGGGTTGAGGCTGGTCATGGGTTCCTGGAACACCATGGCGATCTCGGGGCCGCGCAGCTGGCGCATGCGCTCCTGCGGCGCGCGGGCGAGGTCGAGGCTGGCGCCATCGCGCAGGCGGAAGGCGATCATGCCGGCGTCGAGGCGCCCGCCTGCGTAGTCGAGCAGCCGGGTGATGGCGAGTGCCGTGACCGACTTGCCGGAGCCGGATTCGCCGACCACGGCGAGGGTCTCGCCCTGGCGGACCTGGAGGTCGACGTTGCGGACTACGGTGGTGCGCTGCTTGCCGGCCGGGAAACTGACCGAGAGGCCGGAAACGTCGAGCAGCGTCGCGCCGCCGGATGACCCATTGTTGGACCCGTCCGCCTGGGATCCGTCTGGCGGGGGGGACGTCGACATCATGACGGCATTCTATAGGCGCGACCCATGGCCGGAGAAAGCCCCCGGTAAGGCGGGGAACGCGGGTGCTGCGGCGCTGCGTGTTCACCAGCTATCCGCTCGAGCCTTCGGGATGTCGGGCTCCAGGCCGGGCGACGGTTTATACGCGCATTGGCCGCATTGCGTCCTCCCACATGCTGGTGGGTTTCGCGCTCGATGCGCTGCGCGAGGCGTTCTGGACCGACCTCGCGGCCAACATCAACGGCGTGCCGGCGGTGCCGCCCGAGGTTCAGCCAGGGGGCTTGGCCGGAGCAGCCAGCCGGCTTGGATGGCCGCCGGCCGCGCCGGGCCTAGAGCACGAGGCCGGCCGGATCAGGGATGCTGGGTGCTCTTGGCGACGGAGCCGGTTGTCGTGGTGCCGCTGCCGGCCGGGGTGCTGCCGCTGCTGCCGCCGGTGGAACCGGTGCTGCCAGTGCTGCCGGTACCACTGGTGGAACCGGTGCTGCCGCTGCTCCCGGTGCTGCCCGAACTGCCGGTGCTTCCGGATGTGCCGCTGCTCGCGCTGCCGTCTTCGGTCTCGCCGCTGCCGCCGCTGGAACTGTCGCCGCTGCTGCCGCTGCCGCTGCCGCTTGCGCCGCTGCCATTGGCGCCGCTGCCGCCACTCGCGCCGCCACCGTTGGCACCGTCGCCTCCATCGCCGGCGTCGCCGCCATCGCCGCCGCTGCCGCCCTTGTCGGCGCGCGCCACGGTAAAGCTGCCGATGAGGCAGGCGGTGGCGAGGAACAGGGTACGTCTGGCCAGAATTTGAGACATGTGCGGATTCCTCCTCACGTTGTGTCGCCGAAACCGGCCCGGCTCGGAGCCGATTCGCTGCCGGGTCCCACACTTGGCTGACGCC
>JAJXZO010000129.1 GCA_021780035.1 Pseudomonadota bacterium | reverse complement strand
GTGATGTCGCGCTCGCCGATCAGCGCGTCGCGGGCGACGGCGTCGCCGTCGAGACCGGTGGCGGCGAGGATGGCCGCCGTGAGCGCGGGGTCGTTGGTGGGCACGATGCCGAGCGTGTCGCCCGGCTCGTAGGCGAGGCCGGAGCCGGAGAGGTCGAGTTCCAGATGCCACGTCTCGCTGTCCGCGCGCGAGGAGCTGATCGGATGCAGCGCCGCGACCGCCGCCTCGAACCGTTGGGCCTTGCCGGTCTTGGCGGCCTCGGTGCCGTGGAAATCGACATGGATCACCGCCCCCGCCTCCGCCTTCGGGGCGAGGGTGGCCAGCACGCCGGCGATGAAGGACGCCGCCGGTGCTTCGTAGTCGAGGTCGCAGTCGATGCGGTCGGCGACGCGGCGGGCACCCAGGGCTTCGAGCCGCGCGTCGATCTGCCTGCCGGTGGCGCAGAACCGGGCGTAGGAGGAATCGCCCAGCGCCAGCACGGCGAAGCGCGCGCCGTCGAGCCGGGGCGCGCCTTCGGCCAGCAGCGCGCGGACGAACGGCGCCGCGCGCTGCGGCGCCTCGCCCTCGCCCCAGGTGGAGGCGATCACCAGCAGGTTCTCCGACTTCTGCAGCGCGGCCTGCTCGGCATCCGCCATGTCGAGCACGTTCGCCGCGAAGCCGCGCCTGGCTGCCTCGCGCCTGGCCGCCTGGGCCAGCGCCTCGGCGTTGCCGGATTCGGTGGCGTAGAGGATGGTCAACTTGGTCTTGGCCACCGGCTGGGCCGCGGGAAGCGCGGCCTCGGTGTTGGCCGCGTCCACGCCGGCGAGGAAGCCGGCGAGCCATGCCCTCTGGGTGGAGGAGGTTCGGGCAATTACCTTGTTCAGATCGGCGATGTCCTCGGGCGCGAACGGGGCGGAGCGAGGCAGGGTGGCGGTGCGGGTCATCCGGTGAGTCCTGCGCGGCGGGCGGTTTCGGGTTCGGGGCTGGCGTGGGCGAGGGTCGCGCCGATGGCGGCGACGGGGCCGACCACCACGAGGGTGGCGGCGGGCGGCAGGGTGGCGGCGACGGCGGCGGCGGCGGCGATCGTCGTGTGGACGACGCGCTCGCGCGGGGTCGTGGCATCCAGCAGGAAGGCGAGCGGGTCGCTGGCCGGCCGGCCGCCTTCGATCAGCGCCGCCGCGATGCGGCCGATGTTTCCCCGCGCCATGTAGAGCACCAGCGTGTCGGCGGCGCGGCCGAGGGCGGCGAAGTCCACGGCGGCGCCGTCGGGCCCTGCCTCGCCGGTGGCGAAGGCGACGCTGCGGGCCAGCCCGCGATGGGTGATCGGCAGATGCGCGGCGCTGGTGGCGCCGATGCCAGCGGAAATGCCGGGAATGACGCGGAAGGGGATGCTCGCCGCGGCGAGGGCGAGGCATTCCTCGCCGCCGCGCCCGAATACGAACGGGTCGCCGCCCTTCAGGCGGAGCGTGCGCCGCCCCTGGCGGGCCAGGGCGATCAGCGTCTCGTTGATGACAAGCTGCGGCGTGTGCAAGCCGCCCGCGCGCTTGCCCACCGGGATCAGCCGCGTTTCGGGTGGCGCGACGGCGAGGATCTCAGGCGACACCAGGGCGTCGTGCACGATCGCCTCGGCGGTCTCGATCGCGTGCAGCGCCGCGATGGTGAGCAGGGCCGGATCGCCGGGACCGGCCCCGGCCAGCCAGACGCTGCCCGGCAGGAATTCGGGATGACGGATCACGCGGCGCCACCCCGTGCGTCGGCGAAGCCGACGGCGCGGCAAAAGCCCAGCGGGACGTTCCCGGCCGGGGCGAGAGGGGCGAAGCGGCAAATGGGAGCGATGGCGGTCACGTGCATCTCCTGCGCCGGGCGATATAGACCCGGAGCGGAAGCAAAAGAATAACATTCTCTTGAAACGGCGAATATGGCGGCAAGGAGGTTTGAAATTCTCCGTATATCGCCTTATCAGGAAAAAACATCTCCACCGCACGAGGAATCGGAGAATGGCGGAAACTCCCCAGACGGTGCCGCTCGACGCGATCGACAGGGCGATCCTGCGGCTGCTCGCCCGCGACGCGGGCACGCCGCTCGCCGCGATGGCCAAGCTGGTGGGGCTTTCCGCCACGCCGTGCTGGAAGCGCATCAAGCGCATGGAGGAGGCGGGCGTGATTCTCGGCCGCGTGGCGCATCTGTCGGCCGAGCGGCTCGGCTATCCGGTTTCGGTGTTCGTCTCCGTCGAGGCGGCCGACCACTCCACCGCGTGGCTGGCGGCGTTCGCCGAGATCGTGGAGGCGATGCCGGAGATCGTGGGTGCCTGGCGGATGAGCGGCGACATCGACTACCTGCTGCACGTGATGACGCCCGACATCCCGGCCTACGATAACTTCTACCGGCGGCTGATCGCCGCGGTGCCGCTGCGCAACGTGACCTCGCGTTTCGCGATGGAGCGGCTGAAGCAGGCCCCGCCGCCGATCTAGAGCCAGACCGCCGGTCAGCCGAAGCCGGGCGCGGCGCGGAATAGGGGGCTGGCGCGGCCCCTTGGGCAAACCGGCACCTTCCCGGCGGAGGACGGCAATGGGCGAACATGCGGCCTTGCGCGGCGTGCCGCGGCCGGAAGACTCAAGGTGCGCCCGATTCGAGCGGCAGGAGATACGCCGCTTCCGCCGCGACGGAGCGGGCGGTCTTTTCCAGTTCCTCCCGCGCCTCGCTCTCGGTTGGCGCGGCGTTCGGGAAGAGGGTCCACAGCGTCTCCGGCACCCATTGCGCGAGGCCCAGACGATCCTTGAGCGTCCGCCAGCGCGCCTGTCGGAGTTCCTTGGGCTGCAGGCGGTCGATTTCGCTGAACCGCGAGGGTTTGTCCTCGTCGTGCGGATTGGTTACCACGACGTAATCGACAACCGCGAATCGTGGGTTCCGCCGTGCGTCGAGGACGTTCGCATACCAGAAATCGGTTCCCCAGCCCGCCAGGCTTCCGTCGTAGACCCGCATGAACGCATCCAGTTTCTCCCGGCGGAAAAGCGGGCAGGTCACCTCGACGAAGTTGACGATGCGAATGCCGTCCGGAGTCATTTGGCTCGTAGCCTCGAAACTGATCTTCCCCCGCCGGGAAAACGCAGGCTGGCAGACCCAGAAGCCGAATCGCTCGGCGGTCTGGAACATCCGGGCAACGTGACGGGAGGTCATGAGCAGATCGTCGTCGCAAACCCATACGAAGTCGTATGCGGAGAGGAGACCAGGCTCGCGTTCCAGGGCGTGCTTCAGGTTCTGGAATTTTCCGCCCTTGCTCCGGAAGGCTCTGGTCGAAATATCGGCAAGCTTCCGGTACTGCCGGTCGTCGTCGCCATAATAGGCCGTAATGAGATCCCAGTCGCCGCGCGGTTCCGGCCGCAACCAGTCGGCGATCGTGTGGCGGTCTCCGGCGCTGGCGAAAACGCAGAAGCGCCCGCTGGGCCGCGCCGCGGGCCGGACGGCCGTTTCCGCCGGCAGCGATACCGGCGGCCGTTCGCCCGCTGCCGTTATTTCCGAAGTCGTAACATCAGAGGATGGTCCGGAACCGAATGCCGGCGGAACGGGCGTCTTCCTGGCGCCGGTGGACGCGCGCGTCTCCGCCATCGTTGCCTTTGCGATCCGGACGTTTCCCTCCACGCGCTGTCGCACGCCCGCCGGCAGGTTCCCTTCCCGCAGCAGGCGTTCGCAGGCCGCGATGGCCTCATCGTGACACCCGATCTCGAAGGCACTGACCGCGAACTCATCGAGAAGGCCGTACTGGTAGATTTCCGTCTCGACGAACAGGCCTGCGGGCGGCAGCGCAATCTCGAGGCCGCGGCGGGCGTAGGCGGCGGCTTCCGCGAACCTCCGGTGCATCCGGCAAAGGTAGCTCGCGGCGTAGAGAGCCTCCGCGCGGTGAGGTGCGGTGTTGGACGCACGCTCGTAGGTATTCAGCACCTCCCGGGCGGGTCTTCCCAGGCTGTCCTGCAGCCGTCCCGCGTTGAGAAGACTAACGAAAACCTCCTCCTGCCAGAAACCAAGCTCGGCGCGCCGCATATATGTTGCAAGCGCCTTTCCGGTCTTCCCGCCGTCCCTGTAGCTCTGGGCCAGCTGGTACGTGTAGCGCGCGACGAGAAACGCGTCCGTTTCCGTCCGCAGCGCACGTTCCAGAAGTTCCTCGTACTCGCGTGGCGTGTCCGGATCGCGGCGCCGCGCCCCATCGTAGTGCCGCCGTATGACGATGGGCAGATGGCCGATCGTGTGCGGCGACTCACTCGCAAGGAAGTCGTTCACGACGCCGCGGCAGCGCCACGACGCATCGTTGCGCACGAGCCGGATCCGCCGGTAGCCGACGGCCGCGTCCTGGCACTCCAGCGTATAGCCGTCGGCAGTCAGTTCCGGCAGCGTGAAACCGTCGGGCAGTTCAACCGTGTCGTCGGCGTCGAGGAGCCACGCGTAATCGATCGCGCCGTTCTGTCGCAGCTGCGCCAGGGCGATATTCCGGTTGTGCGCGAAGTTCTCCCACGTCTCCTCGAGCACCTCGCCCGGAACGCCGGTTTCGGCAAGCCAGGCACGGACGATCTCCGGCGTGCCGTCGGTGGACCCGGTGTCCTCGACCAGGGCGTAGTCGAGCAGCGGCCTGATGCTGTCGAGGCAGCGGCGGATCACTTTCGCCTCGTCCTTCACCATCATGCAAAGGCCGATCTTCTTCCAGCGATCCTTGCCGCCGTGGATGGCGATGGCGGCCAGTCTATCCCTCGCGCGCGCCGCGTTCCATTCGATGCGCGTGCGCAGTTCCTGCGGCAGTGCGCGGTGACGGAGGAGAGTTTCGCAGGCTTGCAGGCAGACGTCGAACCGGCCCAGCCGATAGGCATTCGCCGCCACTTCGCCGAGCAGGCCGTATTCGTAGATCACCGGCTCGACGGGCAGGCCATCTTCCGGCTTCGGGATGCGCAGGCCGCGATCCGCCGCGGCAAGCCCCTCGACAAATCGTTCCTTCTCCCTGCAGAAGCGGCTCGCGGCGTACAGCGGCTCGGCGTGCCCGGGGAAAAGCGCCGCGGCTTGGGCGTAGGTTGCCATCACCTCGTCGAACGGGCGGCCGAGTCGTTCCCGCAGGCGCCCCGCGCGCATGAGACTGAGGAAGATCTCCTCTTTCGAGAAGCCAAGACGAGATCTGGAAACATACGCGGCGAGCGCCTGCTCGCCCTCACCGAGAGCCATGTGGAGTTGCGCGAGATGGAAAAGGTAGCGGGCGCGGAGGAAATCGTCGCCTTCCCTGGCGAGCGCCGCCGCCAGCATTGCGGCGTCGCGGCGGAGAGACTCGCCGTTGTCCTTGGCGAACGGCGCGTCGTCTTCGCCGGCGACGATGCGCAGCCCCGGCAGGAACGCGTGGGCAAGCTGCTCGGGCAGCAGGCGACCGCTCCCGCGTTCGTCGGGGACACTGGGGAACGCGGCAACCACCCCTTCGTAGCGCCACGCCAATGCGTTGGAGAAAAGGCGCGGCTGGCTGGTTCGGCGGCCCGCATGGTCGATGGCGGCGAAGTAGCAGTCGGCGTGGAGCGGGGGATACCGGAAGCCTGCGTCCGGCACGAGGACTTCCGAGCCCTCAACGACCAGGCTGTAGGCGGCCTTCGGCCGTGCAAGCGCCAGTGCCTCGCAGCGGTCGGCGGCGCCGTCGCGCCCGGGCCGCTCGCGCAGTTCACCGGGAACGTCCTTCAGGCGTTCGCGGATGATGGCCTGGGTCCCGTCGGTGGAGCCGGTATCGACCGCAACCCAGCGGTCGATCAGTGGCTGGGCCGAGTCGAGACAGCGGCGGATCATCGCCGCGGCGTTGCGGACGGTCAGGCAGAGACAGATGGTGTCGCGTGGCGAAGGCATATCGGGCGCCCCTCGGCAGCGGGAGCGGAGGAATTGTTACGGGGGCGGCGCGCCTTGGACAAGGTGGTTTGGCCGTGCGGGCGCGAACTCGCCCAGCACCGCGTCGCGGAACGTGGCGAGGGCGGGATTGCTGCTGTCCGGCCTCCAGACCATGTGAAGCATCGCCACCGCGCCTTCCGCCTTGAGCGGCTGCAGCGTCACCCCCTCGAAGTGCATCGCCCGCGCCGCTTCCGGCACCACCGCGAGCCCGAGCCCGGCGCTGACCAGCGCCAGCATGGTGTGCGTCTGCGTGATGAACTGCACGTGCCGCGGCACCGCGCCGGCGGCGGCGCACAGCCCGGTGACCAGGTCGTGGAAGTAGCGCGCCTCCACCGGCGACCACATCACCAGCGCCTCTCCGTCGATGTCGGCGACGCGGGCCTCGGCGCGGCCTTCCAGCCGGTGCCCGCGCGGCACCGCGAGCAGCAGCCGCTCGCGCAGGATGCCGGCGTGGCCGAGGCGGCGGCGGTCGAACGGCGGGCGGACCAGGCCGATGTCGAGCCGCCCGGCCGCCAGCGCCTCCAGCTGCTCGGCCGTGACCAGTTCCTTCAGCACCAGATCGATGCCGGGCAGCGCCGAAACGGCGAAGGCGACCAGCCGGGGCAGCAGCCCGTAGCTTGCCGCCGCGGTGCAGCCGAGCGCGATCGAGCCGGCCTCGCCGCGCGCCACGCGCCTCGCGGCCAGCCCGGCGCCCTCCGCCAGCCCCAGGGTGTGCCGGGCTTCGGGCAGAAAGGCGCGGCCGGCCGGCGTAAGCTTCACCGAGCGGCTGGTGCGCTCAAGCAGCGCGACCCCGAGCGACTGCTCGAGAAGCCGCACCTGCCGGCTCACCGGCGGCTGCGTCATGTTGAGCCGCTCCGCCGCGTGCCCGAAATGGAGTTCCTCCGCGACCGCGACGAAACTCCGCAACTGGTTCAACTCGAACACCAATACCGGCCCCGCACCAGTTCCCGCCGGCATCAGCCTAGAGCAACAACGATGCGGAGCCTATGCCCCTCCGCGCCGGAGCGCCGCGTGTTCGCGGCCTCAGACGCCGGGCTGCGGGCGTTCGTCCATGCGCGCCATGATCTCCTCGGTTTCCCTGGGGGTCAGGGCCGTCCGGACCGCGACGTACATAACGACCAGGCTCCAGAGCGCCACCAGCACCACGGCTTCCCAGAAGCCGATGACGTGGTAGCCGCCGCCGATGCCGGCGAGCGCGGAGAGCATCCACATGCCGCCGAACCACAGGAACAGCCAGGCGATGTTGCTCCAGCCGAAATCGGCCGCCGAACGCCTGGCGACCAGATGGTAGTAGAGCGCGTAACAGACGAAGCCGACCGTCACCAGGCCGAACAGGAACGAATTCGTCTTGAAGCCGCTCCACTCGATGATGAGGTTGCTGCAGATGAAGGCGAGCGGCGCCAAGACGTTCGCGCCCCACAGGCGGAACGGCCGGTACATGCCGGGGACGTTGCGTCGCATCACCAGCAGCGCCACCGGGCCGAGCCCGTAGCTTAGCACGGTGGTGGAGGTGATGTAGTTGACCATCAGCTGCCAGGCCGGGAACGGCAGCAGGAACAGCACGCCCACCACCCAGATCAGCGCCACGGAGGCCCAGGGCGCCCTGGCCCTGTTGAGGAGCATCAGCCAGCGCGGGCCGGCGCGCATGTCGCCGACGCCGTAAAGGATGCGTGCCCCGCCGGTGACGTAGATGAGGCCGGTGCCGCCTGGGGAGATGTAGGCGTCGATGTAGAGCAGCGCGGCCAGCCAGCCGAGGCCGAGCACGGTGGCGAGGCCGGCGAACGGCCCGAGCTGCCCCGTGAAGGACAGGTTCGCCCAGCCGTGGGCGAGATCGCCCGGACGCAGCGCCAGCAGGAAGGCGCTTTGCAGGCCGATGTAGAGGATGATCGACAGCAGCACCGAGCCGATCACCGCCAGCGGGATGTCCCGGTGCGGATTGGCGCTTTCGCCGCCGAGGTCGATGGCGGTGCGGAAGCCGAGATAGCTGAAGACGATGCCGGCGGCGGGCAGGGCGGTGAAGATGCCGGTGACGCGGTAGCCGCCCGGATCGGCGGCCATCACCCCCCAGTGCGTGCTGGCGGCGACGAGGCCGATCACCGTGATCGCCGGAACCAGCAGCTTCCACCAGGTGATGATGGTGTTGGTGTCGAGCAGCAGGCGCACAGCCAGCAGGTTCAGCACCGCGAAGATGCCGAGCAGGACGGCGCAGACGGCGAAGCCGGTGGCGTTCAGCAGCCCGCCGCTGTGCGGCTGGATGAAGTACGGCAGGTAGTTCTGCGCGTAGGTGACGACCGCCTCCGCCTCCACCGGCGGCACCGGCACGTAGCAGAGGAACAGCATCCAGGCCCAGATGCGCCCCAGCCCGTCGCCGTGGCTGGCGTGGCTCATGTGCACCAGGGCGCCGCTGCGCGGGAACATCGACGCCAGTTCGGCGAAGGTGAGCGCGATCAGCATGATGATGATGCCGCCGACGATCCAGCTCCAGATGGCGAGCGGCCCGGCGATCTTCGCCGCGTGGAAGGAGCCGAACAGCCACCCCGACCCCACCACGCTCGACATGCTGGCGAAGAGGAGGCCGATGATCCTGGCCTCGCGCCGCAGATTGCCCGACAGGCTCAGGCTGCTTCCGTGGGACGCGCCGCCCGTGGCGCCCCGTCCCGTTCCATGCGGTGCTTCCGACATCCTCGATTCCCGTTGTCCGTGGTGAGCTTCCGGCCCGACGTGGAGACTGGCTTAATCCGATTTCATGTGCAACCGGAAGTTCGGCTGGGGATATCGTCGGGCCGGAAAGTTACGATGAAGAAAAATATCCGCAGGGAGTGCGGATTTTGTTTCATTGATATTTGTTGTTATTTTTAGTGCTGGCAGGTGTGTTGTCCGGATTCTCCGGATGGACAGTGCGAAGCCCTTGCCCGCGTGCGGAGCCGCGGGAAGTCCCGGCTGGAGCCGGAAGGCTGGAAACCTCGGGCGGTCTCGGCGATGATCGCGTCCGGAGCCTCGCTCCGGCAGGCGGCCGGGGCGGTGTTCAGCGACAGGCACGGGAGGCGCGCGGTGAGGCGGGACGCGATTGCGATCAGCGAAGGCGACAACGTTGCCACGGCGTTGCGCGATCTGGCGGCGGGGGAGGGCGCGACGGTGGGCATCGGCGCGGGCACGACGCGGGTCGCCATCGCCGAGCCGATCGCCTTCGGGCACAAGTTCGCGCTCCGCCGCATCGCGCGGGGGGAGAACATCGTGAAATACGGCGAGGTGATCGGCCGGGCCACGGCCGATATCGGTGCCGGCGCGCACGCGCACGTGCAGAACATCGAGAGCCTGCGCGGCCGCGGCGACCTGGAAGGGGCCGCGCCATGAGCGCCGCGACGGGCGGGGGGCGGATGACCTTCGCTGGCTACCGGCGCCCGGATGGGCAGGTGGGCACACGCAACTATGTGGGGGTTCTCTCCACCGTCGTCTGCGCCAACGAGGTGGCCGAGGACATCGCCCGGCAGGTCGAGGGCGCGGTAAGCTTCACCCACCACCAGGGCTGCTGCCAGACGCCGCCCGACATCGCGCGCGTGAACGAGGTGCTGACCGGGCTTGGCCGCAACCCGAACCTCGCCTCGGTGCTGCTGGTGAGCCTGGGCTGCGAGAGCACCGACGTGCGGGCGGTGGCCGAGGGCATCCGGGCGAGCGGCAAGCAATGCGAGGTGATCGGCCTGCAGGATGTGGGCGGGGCGGCGCGCACCCGCGCCGAGGGCACGCTGATCGTCGAGAACCTGGTGGCGGAGGCGTCGCTGCTGCGAACCGTGCCCTGCGACGTCGCGGAGATCGTGCTCGGCATGAAGTGCGGCAGTTCCGACACCACGCAGGGGCTGGCGGCGACGCCCGCGATCGGCGTCGCCTCCGACCTTCTCGTCGGCGCGGGCGGCACCTCGATTCTGGGTGAGGTCACCGAGTTCATCGGCGCCGAGCACATTCTCGCCCGGCACGCCGCCGACGCGGAGGTGGCGGCGAAAATCCTGGAACTGGTGCGACGGATGGAGGCGCGTGCCAAGGCGGTGGGTTGCGACATGCGGGGCGGGCAGCCGACAGGCGGCAACATCAAGGGCGGGCTTTCCACCATCGAGGAGAAGTCGCTCGGCGCCATCGCCAAGGCCGGCGGTGCGCCCATCCGGGCCGTCTGCGGCTACGGCGAGCGCCCGCCGGCGAAGGGGCTGGTGGTGATGGATTCGCCGGGCCGCGAGCCCGAGATCCTCACCGGGCTCGCCGCGGCCGGTTGCAACGTCATCGCCTTCGCCACCGGGCGCGGCGCGCCGCAGGGGTTTCCCTTCGTGCCGGTGGTGAAGATCACCGGCAACGCGCGCACCTGGGAGCGGATGCGCGACCACCTCGACCTGTCGGTGGCCGGCATCATCGACGGCACGGAATCGCTGCCCGAGGCGGGCGAAAGGCTGCTTGGCGGCATCCTCGCCGTGGCCTCGGGCGCGCGCACGCGGGCCGAGATCACCGGCTACACGCGGGCGATGGACATCTACGTCACCGGCCCGGTGCTTTGAGCCGCCGGCGCGAAGCCGGAAAACCTCGTTGCCGCGCGCCCGCGCGGGCTGGTACACCAAGCGCGGCTACCGCCTTGTCACTTCGGTAAAGGAACGTCCGATGACCGATGTGCTCGCCCCCGCATTCGCCGCCCTCTCGGCGCACGCCAAATCGCTCGCCGGCACCCATCTGCGCGATCTGTTCGCCGCCGATCCCGGGAGGTTCGAGGCGCTGTCGCTCGAGGTCGACGGCCTGCTGCTCGACTGGTCGAAGAACCTTCTGGCGCGCGAGACCATGCCGCTGCTGTTCGCGCTCGCCCGCGCCGCCGACGTGGAGGGCTGGCGCGCGCGCATGTTCGCGGGCGAGGCGATCAACGCCACCGAGAAGCGGCCGGTGCTGCATGTGGCGCTGCGCAACCCCTCCGGCCGGCCGTTCCAGGCGTACGGGCGCGACGTGACCGGGGACGTGGCCGGCGTGCTGGCGCGGATGGGCGAGTTCGCCGAGGGCGTGCGTTCCGGCGGCATCGCCGGTGCCACCGGCGAACGCTTCACCGACGTGGTGAACCTCGGCATCGGCGGCTCCGACCTCGGGCCGAAGATGGTGACGCTGGCGCTCGCCCCCTATCACGACGGGCCGCGCGTCCATTACGTTTCCAACGTGGATGGCGCGCACCTGCACGACACGCTGCGCGACCTCGATCCGGCCACCACCCTGTTCGTCATCGCGTCGAAGACGTTCACCACGCAGGAGACGATGACCAACGCCGCCTCGGCGCGGGAGTGGATCGGCGAGGCGCTGGGCGAGGCGGCGGTGGGTGCCCATTTCGCTGCCGTATCCACCGCGCTCGACCTCGTCACCGCCTTCGGCATCGCGCCCGAGCGGATGTTCGGCTTCTGGGAGTGGGTGGGCGGACGCTATTCGGTGTGGTCGGCGGTGGGGCTGCCGGTGATGCTCGGCATCGGCCGCGCCGGGTTCGCGGCGTTCCTTGCCGGCGGCGAGGCGATGGACGAGCACTTCCGCTCCGCGCCGCTCGAGCGGAATCTGCCGGTGATCAAGGGGCTGATCGACGTGTGGTACCGGTGCGTCCTGGGGTTTCCCACGCGCGCGCTCATTCCCTATGACCAGCGGCTGTCGCGGTTTCCGGCGCACCTGCAGCAGCTCGACATGGAATCGAACGGCAAGCGGGTGCGCAAGGATGGCTCGCCGGCGTCGCGCCCGACCGGGCCGGTGGTATGGGGCGAGCCGGGCACCAACGGCCAGCACGCCTTCTTCCAGCTGATCCACCAGGGAACCAGCCCGATCCCGATCGATTTCCTCGTCGCCGCCGAGCCGCACGAGCGGATGGGCGACCATCACGCCAAGCTTATCGCCAACTGCTTCGCCCAGGCCGAGGCGCTGATGCGCGGCAAGACCGAGGCGGAGGTGCGCGCCGAGCTTGCCGCCGCCGGGCGGAGCGCCGCCGAGATCGAGGCGCTGGCCCCGCACATGACCTTCCCCGGCAACCGGCCCTCGACGACGCTGCTGTACCGCCGGCTCGACCCGTTCACCATGGGCAGGCTGCTCGCGCTCTACGAGCACGAGGTGTTCGTGCAGGGGCTGGTGTTCGAGGTGAACTCGTTCGACCAGTGGGGCGTGGAGCTTGGCAAGAAGCTGGCGGGAGAACTGCTGCCGATGGTGAAGGGCAGCACGCCCGTTTCCGGACGCGACGCCTCCACCGCCGGGCTGCTCGGCGCCTTCCACCGCCTGCGCCGGGGCGGCTGAACCGGACGCCTACCGGCAGGGCGGGGCCGGCGTTCGGCATCCGGCTTCGTCGGCGCGTGGACATTCGGCCGCGAAACGGGCGCGAATGAGTTCTATTCGCAAATTGCTCCGGGTGCCGCCGTTTCCCGCAGGCGTTACTATCGGCTGATGCACTGTCGGGACGCTGTTACAAAATATTACGTGGACGGAATTATAATACTGCGAGAATTTGAACGGCGGCGCCCGGATGGGCGCCGCACCGGAACGCGCAACAGATTGGTGGTTGGCGGGAAACCGGGGCGATACAAAAAAGAGGATCGTTCTGTGGCAAATATAGCATTATCCATTTCGGTTAATATGCATACCGCGAGCACGTGGTATGGATATGCATACGCCGCCAATTCGAATATGATAGAGATCGGCGATATTACGGGCACTTATTTTAGCGTATATTATGGATATTTTTCGTATGGTCCATACAACAGTACGATGGGGACTAATGAAATCTATGGAACGATAACTGGATACCAAGCCATTGCATACGGAGTTGCGTATGAGAGCGTGACCGGCTTGAATATTTCAGCATATGCGGCAGAATATTATATACAAACCAACCAATTGCAATCTCTCTACCAGCTGGCTTTTGGTGGAAACGATCAGTTCGTTATTGGAACTACGGGAAATTATGTCATCGACGGCTATGGCGGATACAATACGCTGAGCGAGCCGAATAATTATGCATCGTATACGGTGTGGCAGGCGGGATCGGTTGTCTACGTCAGCAACTCCGTGACGCAAGATAACCTGTACAACATCCAGGAAGTCGATTTCTCTGACGGAAAATATTATGCCGGCACCCAGCGCTTCGTTCCGACCGTGGTTCCCCAGGTCACGCTCGGGGGCGCGCATACGGGGTTTACCATGGCGCCGAACGGGCTCGGCGACCTCACCATCACCAACATCGTGACCAACGCCACGCAGAGCTTTTCCGGCGACATGGCGATGGTGTTCACCGACGGCACCGGGCTTTCCGATCCCTACGGCAGCGCCGGCGAGGCGGCGCGGCTGTATCAGGCTGCGCTCGGCCGCGCCCCGGACGTTTCCGGCCTTGAATACTGGACGGCACAACTCGACAGCGGCGCGCTCAGCGTCACCGGCGAGGCGGCAGGCTTCATGATCTCCACCGAGTTCACCACCAAATACGGCACCAGCATCACCAACGACGCCTTCGTGCAGCAGCTTTACCTGAATGTGCTGCACCGCACGGCCGACGCCGGCGGCGAAAACTACTGGGACACGCAGCTTGCCAACGGGCTGAGCCGCGCCTCGGTCCTTGTCGACTTCTCCGAGAGCTTCGAGAACGCCTCCAATACCATGTCCACCATCGGCGACGCCACGCTGAGCGAGACCTACCGGCTCTACCAGGCGGCGTTCGACCGCACGCCGGACACGGGCGGTCTCAGCTTCTGGTTCGGCCAGATGGAGCAGGGCATAGCGGCGGTGAACGTGGCGGCCAGCTTCATCGCCTCGTCGGAATTCGCCACGCTTTACGACGTCAACGGCCTCCCGCCGGACAACACCACGTTCGTGGCCGACCTCTACAACAACGTCCTGCACCGCGCGCCCGATTCGACCGGCGCCGCCTACTGGGCCGGGCAGCTCAACTCGGGCGTTTCGCGTGCCTCGGTGCTCCTCGCCTTCTCCGACAGCGCCGAAAACCGTCTCAACACCGCCGCGGCGACGCACGACGGCTGGGTGTTCATCGCCTCATGAGGGGCGCGGCGGCGACTGGGCGGCGGCGAGGAGTTCCGCGCCCAGCGCCGGCACGGCCTCGGCCAGCGCCGCGAAGTCGCCGTCTTCCGAACGGTGGTTGGTGACGCAGACGCGGATGGCGAAGCGGCCGTCCAGCGTCGTCTGCGACGGTACGGCGATGCCGCGCAGTTGCAACTCGGCGAGGATGGCCTGGTTCAGCGCGTTCAGCGCCGTCTCCGGCACCGCGCGGGGAGCGTAGCGGAAGCAGACGATGTTGAGCGCCACCGGGGCGAGCAGTTCCAGCTCGGCGTGGCCGCGCACCAGCGAGGCGAGATACCGCGCCTGTTCGATGTTGCGTTCGATCGCGGCGCCGATGCGCGCCGCTCCCTGCTCCTTGAGCGACATCCACACCTTGAGCGCGCGGAAGCCGCGGGAAAGCTGCAGGCCGCGGTCGGCGAAGTAGGTGGCCTCCCGCCCGATGCCCTGGCGGACGGAACGCAGGTAGGCGGGCGCGCCCGCGGCTTCGGGCGCCTGGAAGGCGGCGAGCTGGGCCGTGGCGTCGCGCGTCAGCACCACGCCGACCTCGAACGGCATGTAGCCCCATTTGTGCAGGTCGAAGGCGAGCGAATCGGCGCTTTCCTGCCCCGCCACAAGCTCGCGGCGGGCCGACCACGCGGCGAGCGCGCCGAACGCGCCATCGACGTGGAACCAGAGGCCGGTTTCGTCGGCGAGCGCGCGCAGCGCCGGGAGGTCGTCGGTCGCCCCCGTGTTCACCGTGCCGGCGGTGCCGACGATGGCGAAGGGCCGGAGGCCGGCGGCGTGGTCGGCCGCGATCATCGCCCGCATGGCGGAAACATCGACCCGGTAGGCGGCATCGACCGGCACCCGGCGGAAGGCGCGCCGGCCGAGGCCCATCGTCTCGCACGCCTTCAGAATCCAGCTGTGCGTCTCGGAGCTTCTATAGACGGTGAGCGGCGGGCCGGCGCGGACACCCTCCTCGCGCACGTCGAAGCCCGCCTTGACGGTGCGCGCCGCGAGCAGCCCGTTCAGGTTGGCCACCGTGCCGCCGCTGACGAGGAGGCCGCTCGCCGCCTCGGGGAAGCCCATCAGCTCCTTCATCCAGGCGAGCACCCGCTTCTCCACCACGGCGGCGGACTGGTCGAAGCCGGCGACGTGGCAGTTCATGCCGGCGGCCAGCATGTCGGCGAGCAGGCCGGTGGGCGTGCCGTTTCCCATCACCCAGCCCCAGAAGCGCGGATGCAGGTTGCCGGTGGGGTAGGGCAGGATGTCGCGGCGGAAGATCTCGTAGACGTCGGCGAGCGCCATGCCGTTTCGCGGCGCCGGCTCGTCGAGGCGCGCCTTCACCTCCTCCGGCACCGGCTGCCACGGCGCGCGCTCGCGCACCGTCTGCTGCCAGGCGAGCATGTCGTCCAGCATGCGCTGGCCGAGGGCGCGGACGGCGCCCCAATCCTCGGGATCGAGACTCATGGTTCGGGGCTTCCTTGCGGCTCAGGGGGCGGCTTCGATGCCGACGGCGGTGAGGGCGGCGAGGCCCGCATGCAGATCACGCCAGCGCACCGGGCCGAACGCTTCGAGCACGCGGCGCTGCGCCGCTTCCCAATACGGGGCGGCTTCCCGCAGCGCGCGGGCACCCTCGGCGGTGAGGGAGGCGAGCCGCGCGCGCCCGCGCGGGGCGTCGGCCAGCGACACCCAGCCGGCGCGCTGCAGGGGAGCGAGGGCGCGGTAGAGCGAGGTGCGGTCCATCACCAGCGTCGTGGCGAGGGCGGCAAGCGGCGGGGAGCCGGCGCGGTCGATGGCGCGGAGGATGGCAAGCTGCGCCGCCGTCATGCCGGCGGCGGCGAGTTCGGCGTCATAGACGCGGCTGATGGCGCGGGCGGCCTTGCGCAGGCTGGTACAGGCGCAGGGAAGGGCGGCGGTTTGATGATGCATATGCATAATGTATATGCATCATGCGCGTCCGGCAAGCCTGCGTTGGCGACGTTCCGCCGTCCGGCGCGGGCTGCTATGGGAGGCCTCCCGGAGCGACAGAGCACGCGCATGTACATCCCCGAGGCTTTCCGCGAAAACGATCCCGCCGCGCTGCACGCGATGATGGAGGCGGTGGGACTGGCCACTTTCGTCACCGCCACCGCCGAGGGGCCGCTCGCCACGCCGATGCCGCTCTTGTTCGCCGCGGACGAAGGCCCGCACGGGACGCTCTACGGCCACCTCGCGCGCGGCAATCCGCAGTGGCGCGCGCCGGTCATCGGCGAGGCACTGGCGATTTTCGCCGGGGCGGACGCCTACGTTTCCCCCTCCTGGTACGCGGCGAAGCGCGAGCACGGCAAGGTGGTGCCGACCTGGAACTACGAACGGGTGGAGGCGCGGGGAACGGCGGAGTTCTTCGACGACCCGCAGTGCCTGCTCGCGCTGGTGACGGCGCTGACCGACCGCCACGAGCAGGGCCGGCCGCAGCCCTGGGCGGTGGCGGACGCGCCGGCCGAATTCGTGGCCGCGCTGCTTGCGGGCATTGTCGGCATCCGCATGCCGGTCTCTCGCCTGGAGGGCAAGCGCAAGCTGAGCCAGAACCGCCCCGCCGCCGACCGGACGGGCGTCGCCGCCGGGCTTGCCGCGAGCGCGCGGGAGGAGGACCGCCGGATCGCCCACGCCATGGCGGCGCTGGAGAAAACCTGAGCCGGGTTCAGAACACCAGCCCGCCCCGGCGCAGGCCTGCCTCGGCGTCGAGGGCGGCCATCGGCCCCGTCCAGGCCAGCCGCGCCGCCGCCAGCACCAGGACGCGGTCGGCCACGGGCGCGGCGAGGGCGGCGCTCTGCTCGGCGAGGAGCAAGGCCACGCCCTCGGCCTTCAGCGCCAGCAGCGCCCGCTGCACCTCGCGCACCACCAGCGGCGCCAGGCCCTGGCTCGGCTCGTCGAGCAGCAGGCAGCGCGGATTGCCCATCAGGCCACGGGCGATGGTGAGCATCTGCTGTTCGCCGCCGCTGAGGGTGCCGGCGAGCCGGTGGCGCAGGCCGGCCAGCGTGGGGAACAGCGCGGACACCCGCGCCTCGGTGAACGGCGCGAGGCCCGCGCGCGGCGGCTGGCGGCCGACGAGCAGGTTCTCCGCCACCGTCAGGCTGGCGAACACCCGCCGCTCCTCCGGCACGTAGCCAAGCCCGGCGCGGGCGCGGCGGTGCGTCTCCCAGCCCTCGATGGCGACGCCGCCGAGCCGGATGACACCCGAGCGCAGCGGCAGCAGGCCGATCAGCGCCTTCAGGGTAGTGCTTTTGCCGGCGCCGTTGCGCCCGAGCAGCGCCACCGCCTCGCCGGCGGCGACCGTGAAACCGAGCCCATGCAGGATGTGCGCCTGGCCGTAGCCCGCGTGCAGGTCGGAAACCTCGAGCATCAGGGCCCCGCCTCCGGGGCGGGCGTGCCGAGATAGGCTTCGCGCACGCGGGCATCGGCGCGGATGGCGGCGGCAGTGCCGGAGGCGATCAGCGCGCCGCGATCGAGCACGAGGATGCGGTCGGCGGTGCCGAACACCAGTTCGCTGTCGTGCTCGGTGAACAGCACGGCGAGGCCGGAACCGCGGGCGAGCCCGCGCACGAGGGCCATCAGCGCGGCGCTGTCGGTTGCGCCCATGCCGGCGGTGGGTTCGTCCATCAGCAGCAGGCGCGGCTGCGCGGCGAGCACGATGGCGAGTTCCAGCCGCTTCAGGTCGGCGTAGGCGAGTTGGCCGGCGGCGCGGTTCGCTTCCGTTTCCAGCCCCACGCGCGCCAGCAGCGCCGCGGAGGTGCGGCGGAAGCCCCGCTCGGCCGGGCGCCACCAGTGCCAGCTTTGCCGGTGGTGGGCGTTGAGCGCCACCAGGACGTTCTCGCGCACTGTCATCGACGGGAAGGTGGCGGCGATCTGGAAGGTGCGGGCGAGCCCGAGCCGCGCCAGGCGGCGCGGCGGCGCTCCGGTGACGTCGTGCCCCGCCAGCCGCACGTGGCCGTCGTCGGGGCGAAGCTGACCGCCGAGCAGGGCGAAGGTGGTGGACTTGCCGGCGCCGTTCGGGCCGATCAGCGCCAGCATCTCCCCTTCGTCCAGGGAGAACGACAGCCCGTCCACCGCGCGCACGCCGCCGAAGTGCTTTCGCAGTTCCTCCGCCTCGAGCGCGCTCATGCCGCTCGCCCTTCCCGGCGCCACAGGCCGGCGAGGCCTTGCGGCATCGCCAGCACCAGGACGACGATGGCGAGCCCGAGGATCAGCCGCCACCATTCGGTGGCGTTCAGCAGCAGGTCGTAGAGGCCGGTGTAGAGCAGCGCGCCGAACGCGGGGCCGGAGAGCGTGTGGATGCCGCCGAGGAGGACCATCAGCAGGGCGTCGATGGAGCGGTCCACCGAGGCCATGTCCGGAAACACGCTGCCCTTGGAATAGGCGGAAAGCGCCCCGGCGAGCCCGGCGCCGGCGCCGGCCAGGCCGAAGGCCGCGGCCCTGAGCCGCGCCGCGTCGAGCCCGATCGCCGCCGCCCGCATCGGCGAATCGCGCGCCGCGCGCAGCGCGAAGCCGAACGGGGAGAGCAGCACGCGGCGCAAGGCGAGCGTTCCCGCGACCGCCAGCGCCAGCGTGAGCAGATAGAAGCCGCGCGCGCTTGCCGCCCAGGCATCGGGCCAGACGCCGAGCAGGCCGTTGTCGCCGCCGAGCAAGGGCGACTGCATGGCGGTTGCCCAGACGATCTCGGCGAAGGCGAGCGTCAGCATGGCGAGCGAGATGCCGCCGAGGCGGCCTACCAGCGCGCCGAAGCCGAGCGCGAGCACGCCCGCGAGCACGAAGCCGAGGGCGAGGCCGGCGGCCATCGGCAGGTGCAGCGCGGTAGCGGCGATGGCAGCGGCGTAGGCGCCGATGCCGAACCACGCGGCGTGGCCGAAGCTGATGATGCCGCCGGGGCCGATCAGCACGCCGAGCGAGAGGGCGAACAGCAGGGCGATCAGCCCTTCGCTGAGCACCGCCAGCGGGAACGGGCCGAGCAGCCAGGGGGCGGCGAGCGCGCCGGCCAGAAGCGCCACCGCCGCCGCTCTGAGCGCGGGTCCGGATGCACGCAGCGGCACCGCGCCGGCAAGCGCGGGACTGTCCGCCTCGAGGCGGCCGAGCAGCCCCTGCGGGCGCACCAGCAGCACCAGGGCCATCAGCAGGAAGACGAATACCAGCGTAAGCCCCGGCAGCAGCACGATGCCGAAGGTGCGCAGCACGCCGATCAGCAGCGCGGCGACATAGGCACCGGGCAGGCTGCCCATACCGCCCATCACCACCACCACGAAGGCGTCGGTCACCACTTGCATGTCGAGGTGCAGGCTCGCCGTTCCCTGGGGCAATGCCAGTGCGCCACCCAGCCCGGCGAGGGCGGCGCCGAGCGCGAATACCGAGGTGAACAGCCAGCGATGGCCCACCCCGAGCGCCGCCACCATCTCGCGGTCGCAGGTGGCGGCGCGCACCAGCGTGCCCCAGCGGGTACGGGTGAGCAGCAGCCACAAAAGCCCGAGCAGCGCGGGTGCCAGGGCGATCAGGATCAACTCGAAGCGGGGGAATTCGCTGTGGCCGATGGCGAGCGAGGCACTCAGCCACTTCGGGCGCGGCAGAGCCAGATCCTCCGGTCCCCACGCCACCTGCGCGAGATTGCGCACGATCAGCACCACCCCGTAGGTGGCGAGCAGTTGCAGCAGCACCGGGGCGCGGTAGATGCGCCGCAGCAGCGTCATTTCCACCGCCGCGCCGATGGCTCCCACGCACGCGGCTGTCGCGAGCACGCCGAGGACGAACCAGATCGGCCCCGGCGGCAGGCGGGTGAGCACGCTCCAGCCGATGTACGCGCCCAGCATGAACAGGCTGCCGTGGGCGAAGTTGATCACCCGGGTGACGCCGAAGATCACGGTCAGCCCCGCCGCCACCAGGAACAGCGTTGAGGCGCCGGCAAGCCCGGTGAGCAGTTCGTTGAGGAAGACGCTCAAGCCGGCCGCAGCTTGCGCACGAAGGCGTCGGAAGGCAAAGCGTCGGCGCCGTTCACGTAGTGCCAGTCCACCATCACCCCGTGGCCGTCCTGGAGCGCCGTGCGGCCCACGTAATTGCCGAGCGTGCTCTGGTGGTCGATCGCCCGCCACAGGGTGGTGCCGAACGGCGTGGGGAAGCTCGTGCCGGGCAGGGCGTCGCACAGCGCCTCGGTGGCGGTGGTGCCGGCCTTCGCGATCCCCGCCACGATGGAGGCGATCAGCGCGTAGCCAACCACCGAGCCCATCTTCGGCTCCTCGTGGAAGCGCGCGCGATACGCGGAAGCGAAGGCGGCATTCGCCGGGTCGGTCAGGCTCTGCACCGGATAGCCGGTGACGATCCACCCCTTCGGCGCCTCCGCGCCGAGCGGCAGCAGGTATTCGGGCTCGCCGGTGAGCACGGAGACGACGCTGCGCCCGGCGAACAGGCCGCGGCTGTTGCCCTCGCGCACGAAACTCGTGAGGTCGGCGCCGAAGGTGACGTTGAAGATCGCCTCGGGCTTCGCCGCCGCCAGCGCCGCGACCGTGGCCGGGGCGTCGATGTGGTCGAACTGCGGCCACTGGCTGGCGACGAACTGCACGTCCGGGCGGTGCTGCTTCAGCAGCATCTCGAACCACTTCACCATCGACGTGCCGTATTCGTAGTTGGGCGCCACCGTCACCCAGCGCTTCGCCGGCAGTTTCGCCGCCTCGGGCGCCAGCATCGCCGCCAGCATGTAGGTGGAAGGCCGCAGCCGGAAGCAGTAGCGGTTGCCCTTCTGCCAGACCAGCGCGTCGGTCAGCGGTTCGCCGGCGACATAGAGACGCTTGCGGTGCAGCGCGTAGTCCGACAGGGCGAGGCCGACGTTGGACAGGAAGCCGCCGGCCAGGAGATCGACCTTCGCGGCATCGAGCAGTTCGCCCGCCGCGCGCACCGCGTCCTGCGGCTTGCCGGCGTCGTCGCGGCTGAGCACTTCGAGCCTGCGGCCGAGCACGCCGCCCTTGGCGTTGATCTGCTCCACGGCGAGCGTCCAGCCGTTGCGGTAGGGCAGGGTGAAGGCGGGAACGGCGGTGTAGGAATTGATCTCGCCGATGCGGATCGGCGCCCCGGCGGCCTGCGCCAGCGCGGGAGCGGCCAGCGCGGCGCCGGTGGTGGCAAGCAGCGAGCGGCGGGAAAGCGTCATGACTTGTCTCCTGGTTGCGGTGGCGCCAGGGGCAGGCGGCGGAGCCACGCGCCCGCCTGTGCCACGGAGGCGCGGGCCGCGCCGACCGTCTCGGTGAGCATGGCGAAGCCGTGGGCGAGGCCGGGAAAGACGGCCAGTTCGCAGGCCACCCGCGCCATGCGCAGCCGGGCGGCGAAATCCTCGCCTTCCGCGCGCAGCACG
>JAJXZO010000145.1 GCA_021780035.1 Pseudomonadota bacterium | reverse complement strand
TCGGTGTTCATGTCGCGGATCTCGTTGCCGTCGATCTCGATCCTGCCCTCGTAGCCGCTGGCGAAGCCCTGCAGCAGGCGGGTGATGGTGGACTTGCCCGACCCCGAGCGTCCGACCAGTCCCACCCGGCTGCCGGCGGGAATCTCGAAGCTCACTTCCTCGAGCGCGCGCGTGGTGCTGCCCGGATAGCTGAAGGTCACGGTATCGAAGCTGATGCCGCCGGCAAATCGCGGCCTCAACCCCTGGCCGGGACGCACGTCCTCCATCGGCTCGTTCATCACCTCGGCGGCCAGCTGCACCGAGTTGCGCACGTCCGCCATCTCCTCGATCATGCGCGCGATGCTGGCGAACGGCTGGGCGATGCGGCCGCTCAGCATCATGAAGGCCACCAGCGAGCCCGCCGCCTGCGCGCTGGTCGCCGCGAGATAGGTGCCGACGAGCATCACGCCGTATTGCAGGAAAGACTGCAACGGATAGATGAGCGTCTGCGGCCAGTTGGAAAGGTTCAGCAGTTCCAGTTTCCAGTCGCCGGCACTGGCGGTGGCCCCGTCCCAGGCCTCCCTTCGCTGCGGCTCGAGCCCCAGCGATTTCACCGTGCGGATGCCGCGCACGCTCTCCACCAGCACGGTCGATCGCTCCATCTCCGCCTCGGCGTAGCGCTTGAACACGCGGCGGACCGGCCGGATGAAGCTGACGATGATCACGAGCATGACCAGGGCGACGATGATCACGATCCAGGTGAGCGGCGGATTCAGCAGATAGAGAACCGGCAGCATCAGCAGCAGCGTCACCACGTCGAGCAGGGTGGTCAGGACCTTTCCCGTGAGGAATTCACGCACTTTCCCGACATGGCCCAACCGGTACATGATGGCGCCGGCCTGGTTGCGCTCGTAGAAATCGATCGACAGGCCGAGAAGGCGGCGGAAAGTCTCGACGTTCAGCCTGCCTTCGACGCGCCGGCCCACGACGATGGCAAGCTGGCGGCGAATGAAACCGAAATAGGCCTCGAACAGGATGCCGAAGCCGAGCAGCAACGAGGCAAGCAGCAGCGTGCTGTAGCTGTGGTACGTAACCACCGTGGTGATCACGAACATCACCAGCATCGCCGACAGGATCGTCACCGTGGTCAGCATCAGCGCGGCGATGAAGATGTCGCGCATCAGCTTCCCGTCCAGCCACACCAGGCGGGCCAGCCAGACCAGGCTGAACGGCTCGTTGTCGTAGGCGCTGCCGCGGCCGGCGCGCAGCAGCAGCGTCTCCCCCAGCCAGCGGTCGGCGAGCGTCTCGGCGCTGGCGGCCACCGGCTCGGTGTCCACCTCCGCGCCGGCGTCGCGCAGCCACACCTGACCGCGGGCCGCATCCACCCGCACGACCACCGCCGCCGAGCCGTCGGCAAGCAGGAGCACGAACGGCCCGGATGTGTTGATGCCAAGCAACTGCCGCCAGTTCAGGCGGGTTGCCCTCGCCCACAGCCCGCCGCCACGGACCCATTCCACCAGCGCCGCCGGCTCGGGCGTCTGCCCTGCCGGAAAGCGCAGATCGTCGCGGTCAAGCTCGATCCCGTAGTGGCGGGCGGCCTGGATCACCGCGCGCACCCGCAGCTCCCCCGGTCCCGGCCGCAGCCTCGGGCCCGCCGGGGCGGCTCCGCTCCCCGGCGTGGTCTCTTGTAGGTTCCGCTCCGCAGGTTGCTGCACGCCCGCCATCCCCGTTGCCAGACAGAGCCACGCCCCCGCCGCCGCAGGGGCGCCGGTAGCCGCCACACCATAAGGAAGGGACAAAAAAGAGGCAAAGCTCTCCGCGGCCGAGAGGGGCTTCCGCTCGTCCGGGTTCGGCGGCAGGATGCCGTGTCCTGAAGGAGCGGGAGAACGGGCAATGGCGGATCTGCAGGATACCGTGGGCGCTTTTCTCAGCCGCTGCACACGGGGCGGCGGCGCCGGAGCACTCGCCGGGCTGGAGTGGGCCGCCAAGGACCTGTTCGACGTCGCCGGCGAGGTGACCGGCTACGGCAACCCCGACTGGGCGCGCACCCATCCGCCGGCGGTGGCCGATGCCCCGGCGGTGGCGGCGGTGCTCGCCGCCGGCGCGAGGCTGCTCGGCAAGACGAAGACGGTGGAACTCGCCTTCGGCATGACCGGCGAGAACCCGTGGTACGGCACGCCGCTGAACCCCAGGGCACCGGAACGCTTCCCCGGCGGCTCAAGCTGCGGCTCGGCCGCGGCGGTAGCGGCGGGACTGGTCGATTTCGCCCTCGGCTCCGATACCGGCGGCTCCGTGCGCATCCCGGCAAGCTATTGCGGCCTGTTCGGCATCCGCCCCAGCCACGGCGCCATCAGCCTCGCCGGCGCCTGCCCGCTGGCGCCGAGCCTCGACACCGTGGGCTGGTTCGCCCGCGATGCGGCGCTGCTCTCGCGCGTCGGCTCCGTGCTGCTGCCGGAGGGTGGCGCACCGGCCGTGGCGGGTCCGCTGCTGCGGCCGCTCGAGGCATGGGAGAACGCCGAGGCGGCCGTGGCGGAAGCGCTCGCCCCGGCACTCGCCAGGCTGGAGGCGACATTCGGCCGGGCCTGCCCGATCGCGCTCGCCCCGGAAGGGCTGAGCACGCTGCAGACCGCCTTCCGCGCCATCCAGAGCCAGGAGGTGTGGGCCTCCCTCGGTGGCTGGGTAACCGCCACCAGGCCCGCGCTCGGCGCCGACGTGGCCGCGCGCATGGCGGTCGCCCGAAATCTGCCGGCGGCGGAGGCCGAGGAGGGACGGCTACTGCGCCGGCGCTGGCAGGCGCGGCTGCGTCCGCTGTTGGCCGGCGGGGCCGTCCTGGTGCTGCCCACCAGCCCCAACTTCGCCCCCCTGCTCACTGCCAGCGCCGCAGACGTGCAGACCGTGCGCGAGACGACGCTCAGGGTCACCGCCATTGCCGGCCTCGCCGGCCTGCCCGAGGTCACCCTGCCGGCGGCCACCGCCGGCGGCCTGCCGGTCGGGCTGTCGCTCATCGGCGGCGTGGGCACCGACCGCGCGCTGCTGGCCTTGGCCGTCCGGGCGGCACAGGCGCTCGGTCTCGCCTGAGGGAGCCGCAATGCTGATCCGCCCGGCCGCACCCGCCGATCTGCCCGAGATCCAGGCGATCTACGCCCACCACGTTCTCCACGGCACCGGCAGCTTCGAGGAGGCACCGCCCACGGTGGAGGAGATGGCCGCCCGCTACGAAGCCGGCACCGGGCGCGGCTGGTGCTGGCTGGTGGCGCGGGACGCCACGGGCGTGCTCGGCTGGGCCTGCTACGGCCAGTACAAGGAGCGCTCCGCCTACCGTTTCACCGCCGAAGACAGCGTCTACATCCGCGACGATGTGCGCCGCCGCGGCGTCGGCCGGGCGCTGCTCGCCGAACTGCTGGCCGAGGCCACGGCGCGCGGCTTCCGGCAGATGCTGGCGGTGATCGGCGATTCGGGGAACGCGGGCTCCATCGGCCTGCACCGGTCGCTCGGCTTCGAGCGGGTGGCCCACCTGCACGCGGTCGGCTTCAAGTTCGGCCGCTGGCTCGACTCCGTCACCATGCAGCGCCCGCTCGGCCCGGGCAGCGCCACCCTGCCAGGCGAGCCTCAGCCCGGCCGGTAGCGGCCCGCCACGAACCCGTCATCGGCCAGTGCCGCCCGCACCGCCGCCTCGCCCTCAGCGGAGGCCACTACCACCACCCGGCCGAACCACGGCACGCCGCCCCGGGCGCGGGCGAGGAACAGGTCGCGCAGCGCCGCCGCCACCGCACTCCGCGGCGCACAGCAGGCGCAGCCCGCCGGGTGCCCCGGCTGGCAAAGGGCGAAGCGGGCCTCCGGCAGCCCCGCCGGCGCCGCCTCGCCACCCTCCAGCAGCAGTGCGTCGCGCGGCCCCGCGGCCGTCACGGGCCCGAACACCACCGGCACTCTGGCATCGACGAAGATGGGCATGGACGCCATATAAGGATATCTTTATACGCCGCCAAGAGATGGACGCCCTCCTCACCTCCCTGCGCGCCGCCGCCGAACCCACAAGGTTGCGCATCCTCGCGCTCGCCGCCCGCGGCGCCTTCTGCGTCATGGAGTTCACCGAGATCCTCGGCCAGTCGCAGCCCCGGCTGTCGCGGCATCTGCGCCTGCTCGGCGAGGCCGGGCTTCTCGCGCGCGAGCGCGAAGGCGCCAACGTCTGGTTCACCCTGCCGGGGCCGGAAACCCGCTCCGGCACGCTGGTGCGGTCCCTGCTTTCCCACCTCCCGGAGGACGACGCCACCCTCGTCGCCGACCGCCGCCAGGCCGCCCGGGCGCTGGCCGAACGCGCCCGCATCGCCTCCGAGTCCTTCCGCCGCAAGGGCGCGGACTGGGACGAGATGCGTGCCCTCGGCCTGCCGGCGGCGGCGGTGGAGGAAGCGCTGCTCGCCCTGCTGCCGGCTTCCGGCCTCGGCCGCCTGCTCGACATCGGCACCGGCACCGGCCGCCTGCTCGAATTGCTGGCGCCGCGCATCTCCTCGGGCCTCGGCATCGACGCCAGCCGCGCCATGCTGGCGCTCGCCCGTGCCCGCCTCGCCCGCGCCGGCCTCGGCCAGTGCTGCGTCCGCCTCGCCGACCTCTACCGCCTGCCGCTGCCCGACGGCGCCTTCGACCTCGTGGTGCTGCAGATGGTGCTCCACTACACCGAGGATCCCGCCGCGGCGCTGGCGGAGGCCGCGCGCGTGCTCGCGCCGTCGGGACGCCTGCTGGTGGTCGATCTCGCCCCGCACCACGAAGCGGAGGCCGCCACCCGCCTTGCCCACCGCTGGCCGGGTTTCCCCGAAGCCGACATGCGGGCGCTGCTCGCCGCCCGCAACCTCGTCCCCAGCGCCACCGGACGCGTGCCCGGCCGCCTCGACGTGTGCCTCTGGCACGCCGCCCGTCCTACCATGGAGACATGCCGATGACGCCACCCCTGCTCGAAGCCCTGGAACGGCACGTGCTGCTGGCCGATGGCGGTTTCGGCTCCCGCGTCCAGGCGCTCACACTCGACGTCGAGCGCGACTTCTGGGGTCGCGAGAACTGCACCGACGTGCTCGTCCTCTCCCGCCCCGACCTCGTGCGCGACATCCACCGCGGCTACTTCGCCGCCGGCTCCGACATGGTGACAACCGACAGTTTCGGCGCCTCGCCCATCACGCTCGCCGAGTTCGACCTCGCCGACCGCGCCTTCGAGATCAACCGTCGCGCCGGCGAGATCGCCCGCGAGGCCGCAGAGGCGTTCGCCGACGGCCGCCCGCGCTGGG
>JAJXZO010000163.1 GCA_021780035.1 Pseudomonadota bacterium | reverse complement strand
CCGGGCCGGGCCGGTGATCCATGCCGTCTTCCCGCTCGCCGAGGCGGCGGCGGCGCACCGGCTGATGGAGAGCAGCGCGCATATCGGCAAGATCGTGCTGCGGGTCGCCGATTGAGCCCGACCGCGGGTAGCGCCGCCGCCCGCTCCGATCTGCCGGCGGCGGGGCTGGCGCAGCTCGGCGGGGCGGTGGTGCTGCTGGGCGGCGCCTGGCCGGTGACCAAGCTGGCGATCGCGGCCGGGGCGGACGCACTGTGGTTCGCGGAGGGACGGGCGACGCTGTCCGCGCTCGCCACCTTCGCCGCGCTCGCCGCCTTCGGGCGGCTGCGCCTGCCGGGCCGGGCCGATCTGCCGGCGCTGCTCGCCGTCGGCCTGTTCCAGCTCGCCGGCTTCTTCGCGCTCGCCCACGCCGCGGTGCGCTACGTGCCGGCGGGGCGGACGGTGATCCTGGTCAACACCACACCGCTCTTCGTCGTGCCGCTGTCGCTGCTGGTGCTGCACGAGGCGATTCCGCCGCGGCGCTGGGTAGCGGTGGTGCTCGGGCTGGCCGGGGTCGTGGCCATGACGGGGCCGTGGGCGATCGACTGGGCGGCGCCGGGTGTGCTGCTCGGCCACGCCTTCCTGCTCGGCGCGGCGGGAGCGTGGTCGGTGGCCATCATCGCCGTGCGGCACTTTCCGCCACGGCTCTCGATGCTCGAAATCCTGCCCTGGTGCTTCGCGCTCGGCGCGGCGGCGCTCCTGCCGATCGCCTGGCAGCACGATCCGGGGCGATGGACGGCGCCCGCTCTCGGCCTGCTCGGCTTCATCGGCGTCGCCGCCGGACCGCTCGGCACCTGGTGCGTGATGCAGGCGGCGCTGACCTTGCCGGCGATCGTCGCCTCGATCGGCTTCCTGTCGACGCCGGTGGTGGGGCTGCTGATCGCCGCGCTGTGGCTGGGCGAGCGCATCGATGCCGGGCTCGCGATCGGCTCCGCGCTGATCGTCGGCGGCGTCGGCATCGCCGCCTGGCCGCGCCGGGGGCCGCGCGGGACGCGGCGCGCGTGATCCTGCACGCGGTGGAATCCGGGGCGGGGCCGGCGCTCGTCCTGCTGCACGGGCTGTTCGGCTCGGCGCGCAATTTCGGCACGGTGCAGAAGCGCCTGTCCGCGTCGTTCCGCGTACTGGCGCTCGACCTGCGCAACCATGGCGACAGTCCGCACGCGCCGGGGATGGGCTATCCGGTCCAGGCGCAGGACGTGCTGGCGACGCTGCGCGCGCACGGCGCGCTGCCCTGCGCGCTGCTCGGCCACTCCATGGGCGGCAAGGTGGCGATGCGCCTGGCACTCGACGAGCCCGAAGCGGTGCGGCGGCTGATCGTCGCCGATATCGCGCCCGCCCCCTACCCGCCCCATCATCACGGCGAGATCGCGGCCCTCACGGCGCTGGCGCTCGCGCCCGGCATGACGCGCGCCGAGGCCGATGCCGCGCTGGCCGGCGCCATCCCCAACGCCGCGGTGCGCGGCTTCCTGCTGCAGAATCTGCGCACCGGGCCGGTGCCATCCTGGCGGCTCGGGCTGCGCGAGATCGACGCGGGCATGGCAGACATCGAGGCCTGGCCGGAGCCGCCCGCCGCCGCCTATGCCGGTCCGACCCTGTTCCTGCGCGGCGAGCGCTCGGACTATGTGCGCGAGGCGCACCGGCCGGCGATCAAGGCGCTGTTCCCGGCCGCGCGGGTGGTGACGCTGAAGGGCGCCGGCCACTGGCTGCACGCCGACGATTTCGCCGGCTTCATGGCAGCGGTCGAGGCCTTCCTGCAGGCCTGACGACCGCTGCGTTGAGCCGAACCCGAATCAGGCCAACCCGGTCGAGGACCGCCGCGAGCGACGGATCATGCCGAGCATGGCGAGGGCGGGGAGCAGGAGGGCGGCGCTGACGGGCTCGGGCACCGTGGCGGCCGGCGTGACCGTGCCTGACCCGGTAAAGCCGGGGTCGACCGAGTAGGTCGCCGCCCCGCTGGTGATGGTGAAGCCGCCGGGGATGAAGCTGTAGCTCGGGGGGCCGTCGCCGCCGAGGCTGGTGATGATCGGCGTCGAGGTGATAAACGAGAGGGTGTAGACATCCGTCTGCAGCAGTCCGGCGATCCCAACGTCAATATTGCTGATGCCGTTCCCCGTCGAGAATGACACCTCCGCGTTGGTGAACGTCTCGGTCTGGCCGGCGTTGCTGTAGGTGCCCGCGACGCCGCGGATGAGGAAGCCGGGGAACGGGCTCAAGAAACTCGTCGACACCTCGGCGGGGACGGAGAAGGTGATGGTGAAATCCGGCGCCGCGAAGGGCTGCGCCAGCGGGGCCGGCAGCGGCGCGGCATAGACGCCGCCGATGGCGAAGGTGTCGATCGCGGTGCCGACCGCGGTCCCGACGGGGATGGCGACGATGGCGTGGGCGGGGTGGGCGGCGAACCCGGCCAGCGCGGCCAGGGTCGCCAGGGCGGCAAGGCTAAATCTCATGTCGCGCAACTCCTATGGTGCACCGGGGCATGCCGCAGTGGCATGCCGCAGTGACATGCACCGTAAATTTAAACAATTATTAGTAATTTAGCAAGCGCGAAGACGTTTCGCAAGCGAACGGACGTGCGCCGTCTTTTCAGACGGCAGCCGGCGGTGCTGGTGGAAAAGGGCCTCAGACCCGTTCGAGCAGCGCCGCGATCCCCTGGCCGACGCCGATGCACATGGTCGCGATGGCCCGCCTCTGGCCGCGCTCCTCCAGCGCGCTCACCGCAGTCAAGGCGAGCCGCGCGCCCGAGGCGCCGAGCGGGTGGCCGAGGGCGATGGCACCGCCGTTCGGGTTCACCTGCTCGGCATCGTCCGCCAGCCCGAGCTGGCGCAGCACCGCGAGCCCCTGGCTGGCGAAGGCCTCGTTCAGCTCGATGACGTCGATCTCGCCAAGGCCGAAGCCGGTGCGCGCGAGCAGCTTCTGCGTCGCCGGCGCCGGGCCGATGCCCATGATGCGCGGTGGCACCCCGGCCGTGGCCATGGCGACGACGCGGGCGCGCGGCGTCAGCCCATGCCGGCGCACCGCCGCCTCGCTCGCCAGCAGCAGCGCCGCCGCACCGTCATTCACGCCCGAGGCATTGCCGGCGGTGACGGTGCCGGGGGTGCGGAACGGCGTCTTGAGTTTCGCCAGCCCCTCCAGCGTCGTCTCCGGGCGGGGATGCTCGTCGGTGTCGACCACGGTCTCGCCCTTGCGCGTCTTCAGCACCACGGGGGCGATCTCGCGGGCGAAGAAGCCGCGCTCCTGCGCCGCCTTGCAGCGCTGCTGGCTGCGGAAGGCGAAGGCATCCTGGTCGGCGCGGGAAATCTGAAATTCCTCGGCGACGTTCTCGCCGGTTTCCGGCATCGCGTCGGTGCCGTATTTCACCTTCATCAGGCTGTTGACGAAGCGCCAGCCGATGGTGGTGTCGTAGATCTCGGCGCTGCGGGAGAAGGCCTCGCCGGCCTTGCCCATCACGAAGGGGGCGCGGGTCATGCTCTCGACGCCGCCAGCGAGCACCAGGTCCGCTTCGCCGCAGCGGATCATGCGCGCCGCGGTGCCGACCGCGTCGAGCCCCGAGCCGCACAGCCGGTTGACGGTGGCGGCCGGCACCGAGGCCGGCAGCCCGGCCAGCAGCACGGCCATGCGCCCGACATTGCGGTTATCCTCGCCGGCCTGGTTGGCACAGCCGAAATAGCAATCGTCCAGCGCCTCCCAGTCCACGCCGGCGTTGCGCTCCATCAGCGCCCGGATCGGGTGCGCCGCCAGATCGTCGGCGCGCACGTCCTTCAGCACCCCGGCATAGCGCCCGATCGGCGTGCGCACGAAATCGCAGATATAGGCCTCTGGCATGGCTTTCCTCCCGAACCCGATGGGGCGGCTCAGAACGACAGCGTCGCCGCCTGCACCACCATAGGCCAGGCGCGGATTTCCTGCAGCACCAGCTCCGGCACGTCCTCGTCCACCGAGGCGAGGCAGATCGCATCGCCCCCCGGCGCGGCGCGGCCGAGATGGAAGGTGGCGATGTTGATCCCCGCCTCGGCCAGCTTGGCGCCGAACCGGCCGATGAATCCCGGCTTGTCCTGGTTGGTGACGTAGAGCATGTGGCGGCCGAAATCGGCCTCCACCTTGATGTCCTTGATCTCGACGATGCGCGGGCGCGAGCCGGCGAACAGCGTGCCGGCCACGGCGCGGGTCTGCTGGTCGGTGGTGACGCGCACGCGCACCAGCGTCTGGTACTCGCTCGGCCGGTCGAACACGGTCTCGGCCACGTCGATGCCATGTTCGCGTGCGGCCACCGGGGCGTTGACCATGTTGATCCCCGACATCAGCGGCCCGAGCAGGCCGGCCAGCACCGCCGCCGTCAGCGGCCGGTGGTTGAGCTTCGCCGCTCCGCCCTCGTACTCGATGCTGACGGTGCGCAGCACGCCTTCGCGCGCCTGCGTCATCTGTCCGGCGAACGCGCCGAGCAGGCGGCAGAGCTCCATGTAGGGCTTCAGCCGCGGCGCGTCCTCGGCCGAGAGCGAGGGCATGTTGATCGCGTTCGCCACCGCGCCGGTGAGCAGGAAATCGCTCATCTGCTCCGCCACCTGCAAGGCGACGTTCTCCTGCGCCTCGGCCGTGGAGGCGCCGAGATGCGGCGTGCAGACGACGTTCTCGAGCTCGAACAGCGGGCTGGCCTTGGCCGGCTCGGTCTCGAACACGTCCAGCGCGGCGCCGGCGACATGGCCCGATTGCAGCGCCTCGAGCAGCGCCGCCTCGTCCACCAGCCCGCCGCGGGCGCAGTTGATGATGCGCACGCCGCGCTTCATCCGCGCCAGCGACTCCCGGCCGATGATGTTGCGCGTGCTTTCGGTGAGCGGCGTGTGCAGGGTGATGAAATCGGCCCGCGCGAACAGCGCCTCCAGCTCCACCTTCTCGACGCCGAGATCGACCGCACGCGCGGCGGTGAGGAACGGGTCGTAGGCGAGCACCTTCATCTTCAGCCCGCAGGCGCGGTCGGCGACGATGGAGCCGATATTGCCGCAGCCGATGACGCCGAGCGTCTTGCCGAACAGCTCCACGCCCATGAAGCGGTTCTTCTCCCACTTGCCCGCCTTGGTCGAGGCGGTCGCCTCGGGAATCTGGCGGGCGAGCGCGAACATCAGGGCGATGGCGTGCTCGGCGGTGGTGATGGCGTTGCCGTGCGGCGTATTCATCACCACGACGCCGCGCGCGGTGGCGGATTTCACGTCCACATTGTCGACGCCGATGCCGGCGCGGCCGACGACCTTCAGGTTGTCCGCCGCCTCCAGCAGCTCCTTCGTCACTTTCGAG
>JAJXZO010000138.1 GCA_021780035.1 Pseudomonadota bacterium | reverse complement strand
ATCCGGCGCTGGCCGGCGCCGAGGTGGAACTGGTGGGCGAGGAGCGCCGCGAGTGGCGGCTGCACGACGCGCTGGCCAGTCTCGAAGCCGCGGCCCACTTCGACTACGTGCTGATCGACTGCCCGCCAAGCCTCGGCATGCTGACCCTGAACGGCCTCGTCGCCGCGCAGGAGGTGCTGGTGCCGCTGCAATGCGAGTTCTTCGCCCTCGAAGGCATCAGCAACCTCGTCCACACCATCGAGCTCGTGCAACGGAATCTGAATCCGGCACTCCGCATCCAGGGCATCGTGTTGACGATGTTCGACCGCAGGAACAATTTCACCGACCAGGTGGCCGCCGACGCCCGCAGCTTCTTCGGCGACCGGGTGTACGAAACGATGATCCCGCGCAATATCCGTGTCTCCGAGGCGCCGAGCCACGGCAAGCCGGTGCTGCTCTACGACATCCGCTCCGCCGGGGCGCAGGCCTATGTGCGCCTCGCCGCCGAGCTGCTGCGGCGCCAACGCGCTGAATCGGGGACCGCATGACGCGCAAGGAACAGCCGCCGCGGCTTGGACGCGGCCTCGCCGCCCTGTTCGGAGAGCCGGCGGCCAGTGTCGCCGCCGAGGACGGCTCGCGGCCGATCCCCATCGATCTGCTCTCTCCGGGGCCGTTCCAGCCGCGCGGCGCCCGCGACCCCGGCTCGCTCGACGAGTTGGTCGCATCGGTGCGCGTGCACGGCATCCTGCAGCCGCTGCTGGTGCGGCCCGATCCCGCCGCGCCGGGCCGTTTCCAGATCATCGCCGGCGAGCGCCGCTGGCGGGCGGCCGGGGCGGCCGGGCTGCACGAAGTGCCGGCGCTGACGCGGCCGCTGTCCGATACCGAGGCGATGGCGGCGGGCCTGGTGGAGAACCTACAGCGGCAGGATCTGAACGCCATCGAGGAGGCGGAGGGCTACCGGCGGCTGCTCGAGGAATTCGGCCTCACCCAGGAGCGGCTTGGCTCCGCGGTGGGGAAATCGCGCAGTCATATCGCCAACACGCTGCGGCTTTTGAACCTGCCCGCGCCGGTGCAGGCGGAGGTGCGCAAGGGCGCGCTTTCCGCCGGGCACGCGCGCGCCCTGCTTTCGCACCCCGAGCCGGCCGCCGCCGCCCTCGCCGTGATTTCCCGGGGGCTCAACGTGCGGCAGACCGAGGCGCTGGTGGCGCGGCGGGCACGTCCGGCCGGCGTCGCCGCCCGCGCCCGGCGGAAGGATGCGGAAACCGCCGCGCTGGAAAAGGAGCTTTCCGCGCATCTCGGGCTGAAGGTGGAGATCCGCTTCGACGGCAAGGGCGGAGAGGTGCGCATTTCCTACCGCTCGCTCGACCAGCTGGACGGGCTGATCACCCTGCTGAACCGCTGAACGCCGCGGCTCAGCGGCGGCGCGAAGCCTCCGCCCGCCGCGCGATCGCCGCCAGCGCCTGCCGGGCGATGGTCTCCGCCGGCGCTCCGGTGCGCTTGCAGGCGCGCTCCGTCTCCCACAGCCGGGCCGCCGCCCATTCCAGCGCCGCTGGAGACCATAATGCCAGCGCCCGCGTGAAGGCCGGCTGCCGGCGGAAGAACACCGGCGGCTTAGCGCCGCGCATCGCCTCGGCCGCCGAGGCGCCGGCGACCATGTGCATGCGCGCCCGCTGCAGCCGGTGGAAATGCGCGAGCCCGGCGCGGACGATGCCGACCGCCGTCACCCCCTCGGCCAGAGCCAGGGCCAGAGCGCGGTCGGCGGTAGCGACGTCGCCCACGGTGGCGGCGAACAGCGCGTCCTCGAGCGACAGGCCGGCGAGGTCGCCCACGCACTGCCGCGCGGTCTCCAGATCGATCACCGCGCCGGGGCCGGCGTAGAGGGCAAGTTTCTCCATTTCCGTCACCGTCACCGCGCGGTCGGCGCCGAGCTGGCCGGTGAGCCAGTCCAGCGTCTCGGCGTCGGCGCGGGCGCCGAGGGAGGCCAGCGTCTCGGCGATGCTCTGCCCGAGTGCCTGCCCTTCCGCCGGATAGCAGCCGATGGCCACCGCGTCGGCGGCCTTCTCCATCAGTGCGCGCAGCTTCGAGCGCGCGGCGAGTCCCGGCCCTTCGAGCACCAGCAGCGCCTGCCCCGGCCCGGCCAGCGCCGCGGCCACCGCATCGGTCGCGGCGTCGGCCGCCTCGCGCACGCGCACCACGCGCCGCCCGCCCGAGAGCGACAGCGCCGCCATTTCCGCGGGGATTTCCGCCCAGTCGTCGCGCGCGAGCGTCACCACCGAGAACGGATCGTCGATGGAGCCGCCGACGGCGCGCACCAGGCGTTGGGCGCGCTCGCCGATCAGGCCGACGTCGTCGCCGAACAGCAGCACCGCCCGCGCCTCTCCGGGCGCCCGCAGGAAGGCCTCCACCCGGCGCGCATCGAGCTTCATCCCCTGCCCTCCGCCCGCGGTTCAGGCCGGGTGCTTGCGGAACCAGAGCGCCAGCTGCTCGGTGATCTCGCTGGCGACTTCGCGGATGATGCGCCGCTCCACCGTCTGGCTCTCGATGTCCTGGGCGAAATACTGCTGGTCGAAAGTGTTGAGCGAGTCCACCGCCCGCGCCGCGCCGGTGACGAGAGTCGCCCCGGTGGGGTCGAGGCGGCGCAGAGTCCATTGCGCGCGGCCAGTGAAGCGCACCCGCGTGGTGGTGGTGTCGGGAGCGATGCCAAGACCCTCGCTGTTGATGCTGAAGCTCACCACCAGCTGGTATCGTTTCGCCGCGGGGGCGTTGCCGTGGTCGAAGCGCGCCTGCAAGTCCTGGCGCAGCAGCTGGCCGGTGCGTTCGGGGATGAGCGCCACGTCGGTCAGGCCGAGGCCCGCCTCCGCCGGGCCCGGCGCGTCGCCACGCCGCCCGTAGAGCGGCGTGAAGCCGCAACCCGCCAGCGCCAGCAGCGCCGGCAGCCCGATGAGGTTCCTCCGCCGCAGCGCCCCTGGCATCAAGCCTCCCTGGCGAGCACGAAGTTGACGATACGCCCCTTCACGTAGATGCGCTTGGCCAGTTTCTGCCCCGCCAGCGCCCGGGCAACGTTGGGTTCCCGTTCCGCCACCGCCAGCACCTCGGCCTCGGCGGCGTCGGGCGCCACCGAGACGGTGCCGCGCAGCTTGCCCATCACCTGCACGGCGACGGTCACCGTTTCCGCCGCCGTCAGGGCGGCGTCGGCCTCGGGCCAGGGCATTTCCGCCACCAGATTCCCGCCGGGACGGAGGCAGGCCACGATTTCCTCGGCCAGATGCGGCATCATCGGCGCCATCAGCCGGGCGGCGATCTCCGCCGCCTCGCGCCGCGCCGGGGTCATGCCGGCCGCCTCGGCCGCCTTCTCGGCGTCCGCCAGGGCATTGGCCAGTTCGTAGAGGCGGGCGACCGCGACGTTGAAGGCGAAGCCCTCCAGCGCGTCGGTGACCGCCAGGATGGTGCGGTGCGCGGCGCGGCGCAGCCTCGTCGCCTCCACAGAAACCGCCCCGTCCGCCGCCTGTTCCGGCAGCGCCGCCACCGCGGAAGCGAGCCGCCACAGCCGCTGCGTGAAGCGCCAGGCCCCCGTGACGCCGGCCTCCGTCCACTCCATGTCGCGCTCGGGCGGGTTGTCGGAAAGGATGAACCAGCGCGCGGTGTCGGCGCCGTAGCGGGCGATGATGGCGCCGGGATCGACGGTGTTGCGCTTCGACTTCGACATCGCCTCGACGCGGCCGACGGTGACCGCCTCGCCGGTGCTGGCGTGCGCCGCCGAGCCGTCCGGGCGACGCGCCACCTCCTCGGGGTAGAGCCAGCGGCCATCGGCGCCGCGATAGGATTCGTGCGTCACCATGCCCTGGGTGAACAGGCCGGCGAATGGTTCCTCAATCGAAACGTGACCGGCCTGTTTCATGGCTCTGGTAAAGAAACGAGAATAGAGCAGATGAAGAATGGCGTGCTCGATGCCGCCGATGTATTGATCGACCGGCATCCAGTGATCGACGGCGCCCTTCGCCAGCGGCTCTTCCGCGTTCGGGCTGCAGTAGCGGGCGAAATACCAGGAACTGTCCACGAAGGTGTCGAAGGTGTCGGTCTCCCGCCGCGCCGGCCTGCCGCAATGCGGGCAGGAAACGTGCTTCCACACCGGGTGGTGGTCGAGCGGATTGCCGGGCTTGTCGAAAGTGACGTCGTCGGGCAGCAGCACCGGCAGCGCGCTTTTCGGCACCGGCACCACGCCACAGGACTCGCAGTGGATCACCGGGATCGGGCAGCCCCAGTAGCGCTGGCGGCTGACGCCCCAGTCGCGCAGACGCCAGTTCACCACGCCCTTGCCGGCGCCAAGCCGTTCCAGTTCGGCGATCGCCGCCGCCTTCGACTCCCCGGGCGCGCTGAGCCCGTCGAGGAAGCCCGAGTTGATGGCGACGCCGGTGCCGTCGTAGGCCTCGGTGCCGATGGCGAAGGTTTCCCTGTCTTCGCCTGGCGGCAGCACCACCGGCGGCACCGGAAGCCCGTATTTGCGGGCGAAGTCGAGGTCGCGCTGGTCGTGCGCCGGGCAGCCGAAGATGGCGCCGGTGCCGTATTCCATGAGCACGAAATTGGCGATCCACACCGGGTAGGTGGCCCCCGGCAGGAACGGATGGCGGACGCGGAGCCCAGTGTCGAACCCCTGCTTTTCGGCCTTCTCGAGTGCCGCCTCGCTGGTGCCGAGGCGCCGGCACGCGGCGACGAAGGCCGCCGCCGCCGCGTTCCTCTCCGCCACCGCGGCGGCGAGCGGGTGCTCCGGCGCCACGGCGAGGAAGGACATGCCGAACAGCGTGTCCGGCCGCGTGGTGTAGACCTCGACCTTGTCGATGCCGCCCTGCGGTTCGGCCAGGGGGAAAGCCAGGCGCGCGCCCTCGCTGCGGCCGATCCAGTTCGCCTGCATCAGCCGCACGCGCTCGGGCCAGCGGTCCATGCCGTCGAGCGCGGCGAGCAGTTCGGGGGCGAACCTGGTGATGCGGAAGAACCACTGGGAAAGCTTTTTCTTTTCCACCAGCGCGCCGGAGCGCCAGCCGCGCCCGTCGATCACCTGCTCGTTGGCGAGCACGGTGCCGTCCACCGGGTCCCAGTTCACCCAGCTTTCCTGCCGCTCGACGAGGCCGGCCTCCAGCATGTCGAGGAACAGCTTCTGCTGCTGGCCGTAGTAGGCGGGGTCGCAGGTGGCGAGTTCGCGCGCCCAGTCGAGCGAAAGTCCCATGCGCTTCAGTTCGGCGCGCATGGCGGCGATGTTGTCCCACGTCCATTTCGCCGGGTGCGTCTTGCGCTCGCGCGCCGCGTTTTCGGCCGGCAGGCCGAAGGCATCCCAGCCCATCGGGTGCA
>JAJXZO010000063.1 GCA_021780035.1 Pseudomonadota bacterium | reverse complement strand
CACTCCCTGGGGCACGGCGGGCAGCGGGCGACCGAGGGGCGGGCGCGGCGAAGGCGGCGGGCTCCGGCGCGGCGGCGGGCGCGGCACTCCGCCCAACCTCGAGGAGACGATCCGCCGGCTGCAGGCGTGGCTGCGTGGCTTCCTGCCGCCGTTCCTCGGCGGCGGGCGCGGGCCGCGCGGGCCGAACGGCTCGGGCGGGGGCGGCGGGCGCGGACGGTTCAGCGGCCGGCGCGGCGTGGCGGCGATGGTGCTCGTGCTGCTCGGCCTGTGGCTCGCCAGCGGCTTCTATCGCGTGGAGCCGGACCAGCAGGGCGTGGTGCTGCGCTTCGGCGCCTACAACCGCACCACCCTGCCCGGCCTCAACTACCACCTGCCGTGGCCGGTGGAGCAGGTGCTGCTGCCGGCGGTGACGCGCATCAACCGCGTCGAGATCGGCTATCGCGGCGCGGGCGCCGATTCCCGCCGCGGCGCCACCCCGGCCGAGGACGTGCCCGAGGAAAGCCTGATGCTGACGGGCGACGAGAACATCATCGACATCAATTTCGCGGTATTCTGGCGCATCCGCGACGCCAAGGCGTTCCTGTTCAACACCCGCGACCCGGCGGAGACGGTGAAGGCCGCCTCGGAAAGCGTCATGCGCGAGGTGATCGGGCGGACGCCGATCGAGCCGGCGCTCGGCCCCGGGCGCAGCCAGATCGAGCAGGAGGTGATGAAGGGCGTGCAGGCGATCCTCGACGACTACGGCACCGGCATCGAACTCACCCAGGTGTCGCTGCTGAAGTCGAACCCGCCGCCCGAGGTGATCGAGAGCTTCCGCGACGTGCAGCGCGCCAATACCGACGCCGAGAAAATGCGCAACGTGGCGCAGGCCTACGCCAACAACATCGTGCCACGCGCACGCGGCGACGCGGCGGGTATCGTCGCGGCAGCCGAGGCCGACCGGCAGGCGAGCATCGCCCGGGCGAAGGGCCAGGCACAGCGGTTCCTCTCCGTGCTGCACGCCTACGAAGTGGCGAAGGACGTGACGCTGAAGCGGCTCTACATCGAGACCATGCAGGATATCCTCAGCCACACGCCCACGGTGGTGATGGACCCCAGGCTGCACTCGCTGCTGCCGCTGCTCAACCTCGACGCGGGGGGGACGAAGGCTGTAGCCGCGCCCGCCGCGCCGCCCGTGTCCTTGCCGCCGACATCCGGCGTGCCCTCGGTCGGGGGGACCCCGTGATGCGCCGCTCCGCAATCGCCCTCGGCGCCGCCGCGGTGGTGGCGCTGTTCGTGCTCTCCTCGGCGCTGTTCGTGGTGCCGCAGACCAAGCAGGCGCTGGTAACGCAGTTCGGCCAGCCGATCCGGGTGATCACCGCGCCCGGGCTGCACGTGAAGCTGCCGTTCCTGCAGGATGTGATCCCGTTCGACCGCAGGCTGCTGCTCTACAAGCTGCCGGCGGTGGAGGCGACGCTCGGCGACCAGCGCCGGCTGCGCGTGGACGGGTTCGTGATGTTCCGCATCGTCAACCCGCTGCTCTACTACCAGTCGGTGGGGGCGACGGAAGCCGGCATCCTGGCACGGCTCAACGCCGTGGCCGCCTCGTCGCTGCTGCGGGTGCTGGGGCGCGAGCGCCTGCTCAACGTGCTCTCGTCGGACCGGACGCGCATCATGAGCATGATCCGCGACCAGGTGAACCAGGAGATGAAGAGCTTCGGCGTCAGCGTGGTGGACGTGCGCATCCGGCGCGCCGACCTGCCGGCGGAGAACACCAAGGCGGTGCTCCAGCGCATGCAGAGCGAGCGCGAGCGGGTGGCGAGCGAGGCGCGCGCCGAGGGCGCGGGCGCGGCGACCAAGATCCGCGCCGAGGCCGAGCGCGAGCGCACCGTATTGCTGGCCAACGCCAACGCCCAGGCCGACGCGCTGCGCGGCCAGGGCGAGGCTGCGGCGATCGCCACCTACGCGCAGGCGTTCGAGCAGAACCCGCACTTCTTCACCATCTGGCGGACGCTGGAGGCCTACCGGCAGGCGTTCGCCACCGGCAAGGCGCGGCTGCTGCTGACGCCGAAGGCCGATTTCCTGCACCTGCTCGACCACGAGCCGACCCCGGCGCCCTCGCCGCCGGCCGCGGCGGCGAAGCCTGCGCCGTGAGGCCGGAAGCGGGCGGCTTGCAGGGGGAGCGGGCGGTGGCCACATTACCGGGATCGCCGCCCCCCGTCGTTCCGCCTGCTGCTGGAGAAGCGCGACCATGCCCACCCTGACCCGGAGAGCGGCCGCGCGCGCCGCCCTGTTCGGTGCGTTTGCCCTGCTGCTCGCCGCCCGCCCGGCCGCGGCGGCGCCGGCGCCGGCGAGCTTCGCCGATCTCGCGGCACGGCTGCTGCCGGCGGTGGTGAACGTCGCCTCGAGCCACGTGGTGGCGCAGTCCCGCGGCCAGGCCGGCCCGGAGATTCCGAACTTCCCGCCCGGCTCGCCGTTCGAGAAGTTCTTCCACGACTTCCTCGACCGCCATCCCATGCCCGGGGCGCCGTTCCCCGGCATGCCGCCCGAGCGGATGCAGAGCCTGGGATCGGGGTTCATCATCGACGCCTCGGGGCTCATCGTCACCAACAACCACGTCATCGACGGCGCCGACGAAGTCACCGTGACGCTTCAGGACAACACCGCCCTGAAGGCGACGGTGGTCGGGCGCGACCCGCGAACCGACATCGCGCTCCTGAAGGTGAAGGCGGACAAGCCGCTGCCCGCCGTCTCCTTCGGCGATTCGGCGCACGAGCGGGTGGGCGACTGGGTGCTCGCCATCGGCAACCCCTACGGGCTGGGCGGCAGCGTCACCGCCGGTATCATCTCCGCCCGCGGGCGCGACATCCGCGAGGGCCCCTACGACGACTTCCTGCAGACCGACGCCGCCATCAACCGCGGCAACTCTGGCGGGCCGCTGTTCAACATGGACGGCCAGGTAATCGGCATCAACACGGCGATCTATTCGCCCTCGGGCGGCTCCATCGGCATCGGCTTCGCCATTCCCGCCGACCTCGCCAAACCGATCGTCGATCAGCTTCGCGCCACCGGCAAGGTCGTGCGCGGCTGGCTCGGAGTGAAGATCCAGGCGGTGACGCCGGAAATCGCCGAGAGCCTGGGGCTCAAACAGCCCGAAGGCGCGCTGGTGGCGGGCGTCGAGCCCGGCGGGCCGGCGGCGGCGGCCGGGCTGCACGGCGGCGACATCATCCTCGCCTTCAACGGCCAGCCGATCACGCAGATGCACGTGCTGCCGCGCATCGTGGCGATGACCCCGGTGGGCAGCGCGGCGGAGGTGGCGATCTGGCGGGACGGCAAGCAGATGACCGTCACCGTCACGGTGGCGAAGCTGCCGCCGGAGCAGCAGATCGCCCACATGGACAAGGCCGGGCCGCCGGAGACCGAAATCCGCGCGCTCGGGCTGACGCTGGAGCCGCTGACCGATCAGGCGCGGCAGCGTTACCACCTCGACGCGAACCAGGCCGGCGTGCTCATCACCAAGGTGGCCGAGGGCTCGCCCGCCGCCGCGCGCGGCATCGAGCCGGGCGACGTCATCGAGGAGGTGCAGCAGCAGCGGGTGAAGAGCCCGGCCGAGGTGGCGAAGGCGCTGGCGCAGCTTCAGGCGAAGGGCCGGCACATGGTGCTGCTGCTGGTCGCCTCGCGCGACGGGCCGCGCTGGGTGCCGCTCGCCCTGGCGCCGACGCGGTGAGGACCGGGCGCGTGCGCCCCGTGGCGGGAGAGGCGGCATGAACGCCAGCGCGCGGGAGCCGGTGATCGGCATCATCGGCGGGTCCGGCATCGACACCCTGGAGGGACTGGAGGAGACGCGCCGTCTCTCGGTGCGCACGCCCTGGGGCGAGGCCTCCGATTCCCTGCTCGAAGGAAGGCTCGGCGGCGTGCGCTGCCTGTTCCTGCCGCGTCACGGCCGCGGCCATCCGCTGCCGCCGGACTCGGTGAACTACCGCGCCAACATCGACGCGCTGAAGCGGGCCGGCTGCACCGACCTGATCTCCCTCTCCGCCGTCGGTAGCCTGCGCGCCGAGCTCCCGCCCGGGCACTTCGTCATCGTCGACCAGTTCATCGACCGCACGCGGGCGCGGGAGAAAAGCTTCTTCGGACCCGGCTGCGTGGCGCACGTTTCCTTCGGCCACCCGGTGTGCCCCAGGCTCGGCGACGCGCTGGAGGCGGCGGGGCGCGGGCTCGGCCTGCCGCTGACGCGCGGCGGCACCTACCTGGTGATGGAGGGCCCGGCGTTCTCCACGCTGGCGGAAAGCCGGCTCTACCAGTCGTGGGGCTGCTCGGTGATCGGCATGACCAACATGCCGGAGGCCACCCTCGCCCGCGAGGCCGAGCTTTGCTACGCCACCGTGGCGATGGTCACCGACTACGACTGCTGGCACCCCGGCCATGACCACGTCAGCGTGGAGATGGTGGTGCAGGTATTGCGCAAGAACGCCGAGGCGGCACGGGCGCTGCTGGGCGCGGTGGTGCCGGCGCTGGGCCGGCAGCGCCCGCTCTGCCCCGCCGGCTGCGAGCGGGCGCTGGAGGCGGCGCTGATCACCGCGCCGGCGGCGCGGGACGCGGCGCTGGTGGCGAAACTCGACGCCGTCGCTGGAAGGGTGCTGGGCTGACGGCTTCCTCCGGCGGCGGCTCGATCGCGCCGGGTTCCAGAATCTCCTCGATGCGGCGGCGAAGAAAGCCGATCAGCGGTTCGGCGGCGGCGCTGATGCGGCCCGTGCGCGGCACGATCAGGCCGAAGCTGACCCAGCGGGCGGGCAGCAGCGGACGCACGGCCACCGCCGCTGGGTCGAGGCCGAGCGCGCTCAGGCGGTCGATCAGCGTCACCCCGGCCCCATGCGCCACCAGATGCTGGGCAAGCTGCGAGGAACTGGTGAGTAGCAGGCGGCCGGGCAGCAGGTTCTCCTCGGCGAACATCGCGTCGGTCTGCTCGCGCAGCAGCATGCCGGGCAACTGGGCGATCAGGCGTTCCGCCCCGAGATCGGCCAGACGGAGCGCGGGGCGCGCCGCCAGCGGATGGCCGGCGGGCAGCAGCACCTGCATGGCGGAGCGCACCATCGGCACGCCCACCGCATCGGCGTGCGCCACCGGCACGTTGCCGAAGCCGAAGTCGTAGCGGCGGCCGCTGATCCACAGGCCGAGATCGCGCCGCGAGCGCAGATCGAGCGCCACCTCCACCTCCGGGTGGGCACGGGCGAACGCCGCCACCGCCGGGGTGACGACGGAGAGCGCGGCGCGCGGCATGGTGACGATCTGCACGCGCCGCGCGCCCCCGGCGCGCAGATCGGCGGCGATGCGGGGAATCTCGTCGAAATGGGCAAGGATGCGGGCGGCCTCGTCGGCGAAGGCCGCGCCCTGGTCGGTGAGCGCCAGACGGTGGCGGCGCCGGTCGAACAGAGAAAGGCCGAGTTCCGCTT
>JAJXZO010000078.1 GCA_021780035.1 Pseudomonadota bacterium | reverse complement strand
GCCAGCCCTTCGGTGATCACGGAAAGGGTCTCGGCATCGAAGCCGGTCGTCAGCAGCGTGATGAGCTCCGCCCGTTCGGCCTTGATCTTCTCGAGCAGCGGGGCGGCGCTCGGCAGCAGATGCAGCCGCCACACCCGGCGATCCTTCGGATCCGGCCGGCGTTCGACCAATCCTCGCTGCTCCAGCCGATCCACGAGGCGTGCCACGGTGATCGGTTCGACCTCGAGCAGCTCGGAGAGCTCCTTCTGCGACAGGCCGGGCTGACGCTCCAGGCGCAGCATGATGAACCACTGAGCCCGGGTCATGCCGAATTGACGCGCCCGCTTGTCCGCGGCAATGCGCAACAGGTGCGCCACGTCATGGAGATAGAGCATCACATCGTGGGTGAATTCGGGCATATTCGGCCTCCGTGTAGATAATAAGGAGCGTTATCGTCACGAGTCCATGGCATCTGCATGACAGTGGCGCATGGCTGGCTTGCTAACAGGGAACGAGGAGGAGTGATGCTCGCCTATGCCTATGTGATGATCGGTGGCGCCCTCGGCAGCGCCGCGCGCTACTGGCTGGCCAGCGTGGTCGCGGACTGGACGGGGCCGCGCTTTCCCTGGGGAACGCTGCTGATCAATGTGCTCGGCTCCTTCGTCATCGGCTGGTTCGGCGCGCTCAGCGCCGAGGGTGGGCGCATCATTGGCTCGCACGAGGCGCGCGCGCTGGTGATGGTCGGCATCTGCGGCGGTTTCACGACCTTCTCCTCCTTCAGCCTGCAGACGCTGGCCCTGATCGAAGAAGGCCAGCTCGGCTGGGCCGGCTTCTACGTTGCGGGTTCCGTCATGCTCTGTCTGCTCGGCGTTTGGGCCGGCACGGAGTTGGTGCGGGGATGACCGATGTCGTGGTCATCGGCGCCGGCGTCGCCGGGCTCGCCGCCGCCGGTGCGCTGCGCCGTCGTGGGGTTTCGGTGCGGGTGATCGAGGCTAGCAACCGATCCGGTGGCCGTGCCTGGACCAACACGCCGCCGGTACTGGGCGGGGTTCCGTTCGACCACGGCGCCGCCTGGCTCCACGCCGCGGAGGCCAATCCGCTCGTGCCCCTTGCGCATGCGGCGGCGATCCCGGTGCTCGACGCCGACGCGCGGCGTTCCCGCAATCTTCGCCTCGGCGGCCGCGCCGCGACCGCCGATGAGCTCGCGGCCTACCGCGCCGCATATGATGCGCTCACGGCCGCTGCCGCAGCGCGCGCCATGTCGGATGCGCCGGACACGACGCTCGCCGCCGCGCTTGCCGCGCCCGGTGCCGAACTCTGGGCGCCGACCGTCGCCGCCTGGGAAGGGGCGATCATCGCCGCGGCCGATGCCGACGCGCTGAGCCTTGCCGACTGGCACGCGAACGCGCTGCACGGGCGCAATCTCTCGGTTCCCGACGGGCTGGGAACCCTGGTCCGCGCCGTGCTCGAACCCGCAGCCGGCCCGGTGGCGCTGGCGACTCCGGCGAGGCGGATCCGCTGGCACGAGAAGGCGGGCGTTGTCGTCGAGACGCCGCGCGGAAGCCTGGCCGCGCGGGCCGCCATCGTCACCGTCTCGACCGGGGTACTGGCCGCCGGGGCGATCGGCTTCGACCCGCCCTTGCCTGCGCCGATCGAGGAGGCCATCGGCGCGCTGCCGATGGGGCTCTTGAGCAAGATCGCGCTGCGCGCCGCGGGCGCCGACCGGTTGGGACTGCCGGAGTCGGCCTCCGTCTTCGGCCAGGTGAGCGGGGAGGCACGCATGGTCTTCCACGCCTGGCCGTTCGGGCGCGATCACGTCATCGGCTTCATTGGCGGCCGCGGCGCCTGGGCGCTCGCCCGCGCCGGCGCCGCGGCGGCCGAAGACTTCGCCCGGGCGGAGCTGGCCGCGCTGCTCGGCCATCGCGCGGCCCGTGCCTTCGCGCCTGGCGCGGTCGTCACCGATTGGGGGACCGACCCGCAGTTTTTCGGCGCCTACTGCTATGCCCGGCCGGGTTGGGCGGCGGCGCGTCGCGCTCTGGCCGAGCCCCTCGGCAGCGGCAGGCTCATCTTCGCCGGAGAGGCGTGCCATTCCGCGTTCGGCGGCACCGTCGCCGGAGCGTTCCTCTCGGGCGTCGAAGCCGCCGGCGCGATCGCTCTCAGCTGAGGGCGTGGGCGCGATAGGCGGCGAGGGCGCTTTTTGCCCCGCTCACCGTCGCGGCGGACATGCTCTGCACCTGCACCAACGCCGCCTGCGCCTGCTGGCCGAGCCCGGCGATGGCGCCGTGCCCGGAAACAGCGCCGTGCGCGCCGGACGCCACCGCCGCGCTGGTCGCCGCCGAACCCGCGCCCCCGGTTGCCGCCGTCTTGGCGGCACCCAGGGTCGCGAGGCTCGACGCCGGCCCCTGGCCGGCCGTCGCGTTGGTATGGGCAGCACCGGAATGGCCTTGCGGCTTTTGCCGCGACCAAGCCGAAAGGACGTCGGCAACACCACTGGTTGTCGGGGGAGTCCAGGCCGCGTTTTGCGCCCAGCGATTGGGAATCGCACCACCGATGGTCATGCTCGCCTCCTTGCCAGCGCCGGTATGGCGGCGCCACGCGGGGGAAGCTTTGCATCCTTCGTGCCAACTGCGACGCCGCGGAATGCGGCCCGATCCCGCGATCAGGCCGCGGCGGCGGGCAAATCCTGCCGGGCGGATCCTGCCGGGCGGCAGGATCGCAGCACGGAGAGGGTGAGCAGGCCGGCCGCCAGCACGGGGCCGAGCGGCAGGCCCAGTCCGCGCCCGAGGAAAGGTAGCAGCCCAGCGAGCAGGAACATCGAGGCCAGCGCGCGCTGTTGCCGCGTCGTGCCGCCATGCCACAGCGCGGCGATGGCGACCAGCAACAGTGTGGCGTCGTAGAACAACACTACCGGCACCGTCAGCAGGGTCCCCGCGGCCAGCGCCGCGGCCCGAGGCGCAGGGTCGCGCTCGTACCGCCACACCAGCCCGACCACCATCGCCGCGGCGAGGGCGGACGCCATCTGAGCCATCTCCGCCGTGTTCGCCTCCGCCCCGAGCACGCGCGCCGCGCCGAGGACGCTCACGAGGGCGCCAAAGCGGCAGGGAATCTCGGCGGCGAAGGCCGACGGCGCCCAAGCAGCGAGCGGCAGCCACGCTGCCCAGGTGGCGAGGCCGAAGGCGGCGAGGCTGAGCGCGAGCAGGCCCGTCACGCCGCATCCGGCGGCGATGACGGCGCGCCAATGCCCGCCGGCGAGCAGCGCCACCGGCACCAGCAGGCCGAAATGCGGCTTGACCGCGAGCGTGGCGAAGCACAGCCCGGCGAGCACAGGGCGGCGATCGACCACGGCGACACCGATCGCCAGCGCGGCGGCGATGAGCAAGCTGTTCTGGCCGAGGCCGAGCGCCCAGACGGTGAGCGGGAAGGCCCCCGTCACCACCGCGAGGGTGGCAAGGCGGATGCCGGTCAAACGGCGCAGAGCCGCCAGAAACAGGATGAGGCCGGCGGCGTCGAAGGCGATGAACGCGGCCAGGTAGGGCAGCTTGGCCAGCGCCGAGCAGACCAGAAGGAATACCGGCGGATAGAAGAAGAACTCATAGGGCACGCCCGCGCCGGCGGCCCGCTGCTCGGCGATGGCGTGGGCGGCGAAGTCGTAGGCCAGCGGGGCCGTTCCGGCATCGGCGAGCGCGCCGGCGGCGTAGAAGCTGACAAAGTCCGTCGTGGTCGCCCCCTGCAATGGCACGATCCAGCCATGCGTACCGGCGATGGCAACGGCCAGGAGCAGTGCCTGGAGGGCCAGCAAGATGCGCAGGAGCAAAGGGCCCTGGCCGGCGAGGCCGGCGGATCGTGGCCCGAGGGCGGATGTGGCGGCGGACATGCAGGCTCCGGGAGGGATACGCCATGCCAGCACGCCGCGCTTGCGAAAGCGTCAACGCAGCGGATCAGACACCGCCATCGGCGCATTTCCATCGCCGTGCCGACATGGAAAGATCGCTGCGCTCGTGCGGCCGAACGCGTGGGAGGAGCCAACCATGGATGTCGCCGAAACCTCGCCGATCAGCGGCGCCCGCGCGGTGCCCGACAGCCGTGGGCTCAATCTCGTCCGCGCCGATCCCGCGCTGGCCGCTCTGACGCGCCTCTATCTCCCCGCAGATCTCGCCGCCCATCTCGAACCGCACCTCGAGCGGCTCGGCGCGCTGGCCGGTGGCCAGCTCGACGCGTTTGCTGCCACCGCCGACCGCAATCCGCCGGTGCTGCACCCGCGCGACCGCACCGGCGCGGACGAGCAGCGCATCGAGACACACCCCTCTTATCAGGCGATGGAGCGCCTCGCCTTCGCCGAATTCGGCCTCGCTGCCCTCTCGCATCGTGGCGGCGTGCTCGGCTGGCCGGCGCCGCTGCCGCCGGTGGCGAAATACCTGCTCACCTTCGTCTTCGTGCAGGCCGAGTTCGGCCTGATGTGCCCGGTCAGCATGACCGACAGCCTGACCCGCACGCTGCGCAAATTCGCCGATCCCGCCCTGGTCGCCCGCTATCTCCCCGGCCTGACCAGCCAGGATCTCGATTCGCTGCTCCAAGGGGCGATGTTCATGACCGAGCAGGGCGCTGGCTCGGATGTGGGCGCCACGGCGGTGCGCGCAGCGCCGGCGGCGGATGGCACCTGGCGCCTGTTCGGCGACAAGTGGTTCTGCTCGAACGCCGGCGCCGATCTGGCGATGGTGCTCGCCCGCGCCGACGGCGCACCGGCGGGGCTGCGCGGGGTTTCGCTGTTCCTGCTGCCGCGGCAACTGCCGGACGGCCGCGCCAACGCCTACCGGATCGTGCGGCTCAAGGACAAGCTCGGCACGCGCTCGATGGCCAGCGGCGAGATCCGCCTCGAGGGCGCGCACGCCTATCTTGTCGGCGACCTCGGTGCCGGCTTTCGCCAGATGGCGGACATGATCAACAACTCACGCCTGTCCAACGGCGTGCGCGCGGCGGGGCTGATGCGCCGGGCGCTGACGGAGGCGCTGTTCGTTGCCCACCGCCGGGTCGCCTTCGGCAAGCGGCTGATCGAACTGCCCTTGATGCGTCGCCAACTGGTGAAGATGCTGGTCGCGACGGAGCAGGCGCGCAGCATGATGTTCCAGGCCGCCGAGGCGCTGCGCCGCGCCGATGCCGGCGAGCCCGGCGCCTACGCCCTGACGCGCATCCTCACGCCGCTGTTCAAGTTCCGCGCCTGCCGCGATGCGCGCCGCGTCACCGGCGACGGCATGGAGGTGCGCGGTGGCGCCGGCTACATCGAGGAGTGGCCGGAGCCGCGCCTGGTGCGAGACGCGCATCTCGGCTCGATCTGGGAAGGCACCAGCAACATCGTCGCCCTCGACGTGCTGCGCGCGGCCCGCCGTGAGGGCGCGCTGGAGGCGCTGGCGGCGCATGTGCGGGCGCTCGCGGCCGAAGCCCCGCCGCTGCCCGATGCCGAC
>JAJXZO010000091.1 GCA_021780035.1 Pseudomonadota bacterium | reverse complement strand
GCTCCGAGCCGCTGGCCGCCGTAGCGGGTGGCGCGGATCGGCTCCCACCAGTCGCGGTGGCCGAGGTACCACGCCACCGTGCGGGCGATGCCGGCGGCGAAGTCGTGCGCCGCCTTCCAGCCGAGGTCGCGCTCGCTCTCCGCGGGGTCGATCTCGTAGCGGAAATCGTGGCCGGGCCGGTCGGCGACGAAGGTGATCAGCCGCTCGCGGGGGCCGGCCGGATCGGGCAGGCTGGCGTCGAGCGCGGCGCAGATGGCGCGCACGACGTCGAGGTTGCTTTTCGGCTGCCGCGCCGAGAGGGCGTAGGTGGCGCCCACCCGGCCGCGTTCGAGCACGCGCACCAGCGCCTCGGCATGATCCTCGACGTAGATCCAGTCGCGCACGTTGGCGCCGTCGCCGTAGACGGGCAGCGGCCTGCCTTCGAGGGCGTTGAGCAGGACGAGCGGGATCAGCTTCTCCGGGAACTGCCAGGGGCCGTAGTTGTTGGTGGTGTTGGAGATCAGCGTCGGCAGGCCGAAGGTGTGGTGCCAGGCGCGCACCAGGTGGTCGGCGGCGGCCTTCGAGGCGGAATAGGGGCTGCGCGGGTCGTAGCGGGAGTTTTCGGTGAACGGCGGGTCGCTCGGCCCGAGGGCGCCGAACACCTCGTCGGTGGAGACCTGGTGGAAGCGGAACGCGTCCCTGCGCGCGGGCGGCAGCCCGGCCCAGTAGTCGCGCGCCGCGTCGAGCAGCGTGTGGGTGCCGAGGATATTGGTGGCGATGAAGGGGCCCGGCCCGTCGATCGAGCGGTCGACGTGGGTTTCGGCGGCGAGGTGCATCACCGCATCGGGCTGAAAGCCGGCGAAGGCCGCGGCCATCGCCGCGCGGTCGGCGACGTCGGCCGTGAGCAGCGCGTGGCGGGGATGCCGCCACGCCTCCTCCAGCGCCGCGCGCGAGGCGGCGTAGGTTTCCTTGTCCACCGTGAGCACCGTGTGGCCGGTGCGGCGGAGCAGATGGCGGACCACCGCCGAGCCGATGAATCCGAGACCGCCGGTCAGCAGGATGCGCATCGACGAAATACCGTTTCGAGTGGCGACGGAAGTTCCGCGGAGCGGTGACGGCCGGTTGCCAGCATGCCCGGAAGGCGTCTACAGAATGCTCGCATCTTATTGTCTTTGCGCAGGCGTTACCGGCGCAGGGAAGCAGGGGAGAGGCGGCTTTGCAAGTCCCGGAATATCTGCCGCACATCGACCTGCTGCTCAGTGCTTTGCGCATCAACCGCGAGCGGCTGGACAGCGCGGCGAAGGTCGCCGTCGACGCCAGGCTGCTGCGCGGTCTCATCGTGGCGATGGTGGCGCGCGCGCCGTTCTCGGAGGAGTTCTATCTCGAGACCTACCCCGACATCGCCGAGGCGCACGCCGCCGGCAGGATCGCCGACCCGCGCCGCCATTTCGTCGAGGTGGGTTTCTTCGAGGGCCGGCTCGGCGTCTCTCCCGGAGTGGACGAGCAATTCTACCTCTCCCTCTACCGCGACGTGGCGCAGGCGGTGGCGCGAGGCGACGTGGCCTCGGCCGCCGACCACTACATCCGCCAGGGCATTGCCGAGGGACGGGTGCCCAACGCGGAGGTGAAGCCCGAGGCGGATTCCTGGGCGAGCCTGCTTGGCAGCAACGCGCGGATGGGCTAGCCGCCCAGGGTCCGCCGGGCGGCGAACGGTGGCGATCATGGACGGAAGCGGAATGCGGACGACGGCGGCGGAATTGCAGCGGGCACACCGGGCGCTCTGCTCGGGCTTCGTGGCAGAGGAACTGTTCCGCCGCACGCTCGGCGGCAACCGCGGCGACATCTCCCGCATCGCCGCCTACCTCGCCTGCCCGGTGCCGCAGCGCCCGGCGCTGTCGTGGTATTTCGACGCCGCCTTCTATCTTGCCGCCAATCCCGACATCGCCAGGGCGGGCATCGATCCGCTGCTGCACTTCATTACCACCGGCGCGGGCGAGCGGCGCTCGCCGCACCCGCTGATCGATCTTCGCTACATCCTCGGCCAGGACGCCGAGGCGCTGGGCGATCCGCCGCGGCTCGAGGCGCTGATCGACCTGCTGGAATGCGATCTCGCCAACCCGAGCCCCTATTTCGACCTCGAGCACTACCGGCACCAGCAGGGCGGCGAGACGCCGGCGGGCGGCCTGCTGCGCCATTTCCTGCAATACGGGCTGCATTCGGGGCGCACGCCGAACCGCTTCCTCGACCCTGTCTGGTACGCCGGGCAGAACCCCGACGTGCCGCGCGATCCCTATCTGGCGCTGCGCCACTTCGTCACCCAGGGCGACGCCGAGGGACGCGCCTCCGGCCCGGTGTTCGACGGCAGCCGCTACCGCGCGCGCTACACCGACGTGGCCGATTCGCACGCGCCGCCGCTGCGCCACTTCCTGATGTTCGGCCTGCGGGAAGGGCGGCAGGCCGCGGCCGAGAGCAAGGCGCCGCCGCCATCCCCCGGCGCCGAGGTGGTGCCGCTTCGCGTCGACGCGGAGGAGGCGGCTTCGCTCCACTCCGGATTGCGGGAAATGCTGCGCGGCCGCCGCCAGCGGCGGAAGGAGGAGGTGCTGCCGGTAGCGCCGAAACTGCAGCGCTGCGACGATCCGGTGCGCGCGCTGGCGAAGCTGAAATTGCCGAAGGCGGCGGCGCCGAGACTTTCCATCCTGGTGCCGATGTTCAACGAACTGGCGATGACGGTGGAATGCCTGCTCGCCATCCGCGCCGCGAAGGCGAAACTCGCCTACGAGGTGGTGATCGCCGACGACGCCTCCACCGAGAAGGGCTGCGCGGCGCTTGCCCGCGTGCCGAACCTGGTGCTGGTGCGCCAGCGGCAGAACGCCGGTTTCTTGCGAAATTGCAACGACGCCTTTTCCCGCTGCCGCGGCGAATACGTGCTGCTGCTCAACAACGATGCGCAGGTGCTGCCGGGCGCGCTCGACGCGCTGGTCGCCGCGCTCGACGCCGACGCGGAACTCGCTGCCGCGGGGCCGAAGATTCTCTACCCCGACGGCCGGTTGCAGGAGGCCGGATGCTTCCTCCGCCCGAACGGCGAGAGCGGCATGGTCGGGCTGTTCGCCGACGCGGGCGAGGGCGGCTACTGCTACGACCGCGACGTGACGTACTGCTCGGGCGCGGCGCTGCTGCTGCGCCGTTCCGCCGTGGGCGACACGCTGTTCGACGAGGCCTACCGGCCAGCCTATTGCGAGGACGCCGACCTCTGCCTGCGCCTCATCTCGGCCGGCGGGCGCGTGCGCTACGTGAGTTCGGCCGTGGTGGTTCATCATCTCAGCGTTTCCACCAACAAGGGCTCGGTGGCGCGCAAGCTGCGCACGATCTCCCGCAACCAGCAGCGACTTTCCGAGCGCTGGAGCGGGCTTCTGGCAAGGCTCGACGCTGTGCGCGTGCTTGCCTTCCACCTGCCGCAGTTCCATCCCACGCCGCAGAACGATCTGTGGTGGGGCGCGGGCTTCACCGAATGGGCGAACGTGGCGCGCGCAAGGCCCTCCTACGTGGGCCACCTGCAGCCGCACCTGCCGGCCGACCTCGGCTTCTACGACCTGCGTTCGCCGGATGCGCTGAACCGGCAGGCGCTGCTGGCGCGGCGCTACGGCATCGAGGGATTCTGCGTCTACTACTACAACTTCGGCAGCAGGCGGATGCTTGACGAGCCGCTCGAGACGGTGCTCGCGCATGCGGAGATTCCGTTCCGCTGGTGCCTGTGCTGGGCGAACGAGAACTGGACGCGGCACTGGGACGGCGGCGAGCGGGCGATCCTGCTCGAACAGAACTACGACGCGGCGACGGAAGCGGCGATCCTGGGAGACGCGCTCCGCCACGCCGCCGACCCGCGCTACCTGCGGGTGCGCGGCAAGCCGCTGTTCCTCGTCTATCGGCCGCTGCAACTGCCCGATCCGGAAGGCTTCGCCGGGCGCGCGCGGAGCGCCTTCGCCGCCGCCGGGCATCCGGGCTTGCATCTCGTGTACGTGGAGAGCATGGAGGCGGTGGACCGGAAACTCCGGCCCGCCGACATCGGTTTCGACGCCGCCGTGGAGTTCCCGCCGCACGGGCGCGCCGTGGCCTCGGCGGCGGAGGCGCAGGTGGTGAAAGAGAACTGGAGCGGCTATCGCTACGATTACCCGGAAACCCTGCTCTCCTTCATTCTGCGCGACAGCGTGCCCTATCCGCGCTACCCCGCCGTGTTCCCGAACTGGGACAACACGCCCCGGCAGCCGCTGTTCGGCACCAGCTTCGAGAACGCGAGCCCGGAGGCGTTCCGCCTCTACGTCGAGGAAAAGATCGAGGAGATCCGCGCCTTCCACATGGGCGACGAGCGGCTGCTGTTCGTCAACGCCTGGAACGAGTGGGCGGAGGGGGCGCATCTCGAGCCCGACGTCGCGCACGGGCACCGCTGGCTCGAGGCGCTGGAGGCGGCGATAGCGGAAAAATCATGGTCGTGAAACGGACGCGCCGGAAGACCCCGGCCGCCGCCGCGCCCGCCCGGCGCCCCGGCATCGGCGTCGGCGCGAGCCTGGAGGAGACGCCCGTCACCCTGATCGGCCATCCGTTCGCGCCGATCGGCATGGGCGAGCAGTTGCGGAGCCACGTCCGCGCGCTGTCCGCGCTCGGCCTGCACCACCGCGTGTTCGACATCTTCCGCTACGCCGGGCGCACCGACCCCGCGCACTTCGAGGTGGCGGGAAGCCTGGAGCGGCGCGACCTGCCGGCGGGCATCCGCATCTTCCACGTGAACGCCGACGAGGTGGGCCCGGTGCTGCGCGACTTCGCCGCGCGTGGAGGAGATTTCGCGGCGGGAACGAATATCGTCGTGCCGGCGTGGGAGCTGCCGCGCTTCCCGGAGGCCTGGAAAGAGGCGCTCGGGAAGTTCGACGAGGTGTGGGCGCTGTCGCACTTCATCGAGGCGGGCCTTGCCGCCGCCGGCATCGCCAGCCGTTTCGTCGGCCAGACGGTGGAGCTCGGCGGCGGTGCGAGGCTGGGACGGCGGCATTTCGGCATCCGCGAATCCGCTTTCGTGCTGCTGCATTTCTTCGATCTCTCGTCCTACGCCAGCCGCAAGAACCCCGAGGCGGTGCTTGAGATGTTCCGCCGGCTCCGCCGCGACGACCCGTGGCGCGACCTCTCGCTCGTGCTGAAGGTGAAGAACGGCGAGCGCGGCGCCGGGGAATGGGCCGCCTCCGTCGCCGCGGAGGGGCAGGTGACGGTGCTGTCCGACCCGCTCGACACCAGGGGCGTGCAAAGCCTGATCGCCGCCTGCGACTGCTTCGTCTCCCTGCATCGCGCCGAGGGCTTCGGCCGGGGCCTGGGCGAGGCGATGGCGCTGGGGCGCCTGGCGATGGGCACCGGCTGGTCGGGCAACGTCGATTTCATGACCGGCGAGAACTCGCTGCTGGTGCGCCACCGTCTGGTGCCGGTGGAGGTGGGCGCCTATCCGCACGGCGAGGGGCAGGCGTGGGCCGAGGCCGATGTGGAGCACGCCTGCGAGCTGCTGCGGCCGGTGCTCGCCGACCCCGACCGCGGGCCGGCGATGGCGCGGCGCGGCCAGCGGGACGTGCTGAGGAGCCACGGCAACCGGGCGGTGGGGCTGCGCATGCTGGCGCGGCTGGAGGCGATCGTCGCCGCCGGGGCGAAGCCGGGCTGATCACGCCAGCCCCAGCCGGCGAAATGCAGCGGTGGATCGATGGCGGCGGCGGCCATCGTCCGGGTAGGTGGAGCGGTACCACGCCGGATCGAACATGCCGGCGGCGGCGATTTTCTTCGCCTCGGCGCCGGCACCGCCGGCGGCACCTGCCACTGCTACAGGCCGAGCAGCCAGCCGAGCAGCGCGCCCGCCGCCAGCACCCAGAGCGGGTGCAGCCTGGTTGCGGCCAGAGTCACGGTGGCGCCGAGGGTGAGGGCATAAGCGCCGGCGGCATGGTCCGTGCCGCGCACCAGCACCAGCCCGGCGGCGGCGGTGAGCGCGACGCCGATCGGCGCCAGCGCGCGCTCGGCGAGCGCGTGCCAGCTTGCCTGCCGCAGCCTGCCCCACACCCGCGCGCCCACGTGCAGGAGCAGGCAGGAGGGCAGGAACATCGCCAGCGTCGCCACCAGGGCGCCCGGCAATCCCGCCACTTTCTGCCCGATCAGCGTCACCAGCAGCGAGCCCGGCCCCGGGGCGACCCTTGAGAGCGCGTAGAAATCGACGAACTGCCGGCCGCTCATCCAGCCCGCGGCGATGACGGCGCGGTGCATGTCGGGGATGACGGAATTGCCGCCGCCGAAGGCGAGCAGGGAGAGGCCGCCGAACAGCAGCGCGAGCTGGGCGAGCGGGCTCATGCCTTCCTCCGCGCGCAACGGGCGAGCAGCAGGCTGGTCGGGATCATCACCGCCAGCACCGGCAGGAGCGGCAGGCGCAGGAGGCCGATGGCGCCGGCGGTGAGAAGCGCGACGGCGAAGGCCGCGCCGCCGTGCAAATTGTGCCGGGCGAGCTGGAAGGCGTTGGCGAAGACGAGGCCGATCGCCGAGGCGCCGAGCCCCGCCATCGCCGAGGACAGTCCCGGCAGCCCGTGCAGCGCCGAGAGCCCGGCGCCGAGGGCCAGCAGCAGCAGCGCCGGCGGCACCACCAGGCCGGCCACCGCGGCCAGTGCGCCGGGCGCCCCGCGCAGAGTGGTGCCGACCAGCACCGCGAGGTTGATGGCGTTCGGCCCCGGCGCGATCTGGCAGAGGGTGAGGCCGGCGAGAAACTCGGGCTCGTCCATCCAGTGGCGGCCCAGCACCACCTCGCGGCGGATCCACGCCGACATTCCCCCGCCCCAGCTTTGCAGGCCGATGCGCAGGAACACGAAAGCGATGGTGACGAGGCGGGGCGGCGGGGGCATGCTGGCGCTCATGCCGGCAGCAAAGCCGGACCGTGACGGCTTGAACAGCACAAAAACGACGGAGAAGACAAAAATGGAATACCGGCCTCTGGGCAGGAGCGGGCTCAAGGTGTCGCCGCTCTGTCTCGGCGCGATGATGTTCGGCGGCCTGACCCAGGAGGCGGAGGCGCAGCGCATCGTCGCCCATGCCCGCGAGCAGGGCATCAACTTCATCGACACCGCCGACGCCTACAACGAGGGGCGGAGCGAGGAGGTGGTGGGCCGCGCCATCGCCGCGTCGCGCGAGTGGTGGGTGCTGGCGAGCAAGGTGAACAACCCCACCGGGCCGGGGCCGAACAGCCAGGGCGGTTCGCGGCGGCACCTGTTCAACGCCGCCGAGGCCTGCCTGCGGCGGCTGAAGGTGGACACCATCGACGTTCTCTATCTGCACCACGAGGATCACACGACGCCGCTCGACGAGACGGTGCGCGCGCTGGCCGACCTGGTGCGGCAGGGAAAGATCCGCCACTTCGGGGTATCCAACTACCAGGCGTGGCGGGTCGCCGAGATCTGCCGGCTCGCGGATGCAGCGGGGATCGACCGGCCGGTGGTGAGCCAGCCGCTGTATAACGCGCTGAACCGCATGGTGGAGGTGGAGCACCTGCCGGCGTGCGCGCATCTCGGCCTTGGCGTGTTCCCGTATTCGCCGCTCGCCCGCGGCCTGCTGACCGGCAAATACGCGCCGGGGGCGGCGCCGGAGGCCGACAGCCGCGTCGGGCGGCACGACAAGCGGATGATGGAGACGGAGTGGCGGCCGGAGAGCCTGCGGGCGGCGGCCGAGCTTGCCGCGCACGCCCGCGCGCGCGGGATGACCCCGGGGCAGTTCGCGCTCGCCTGGGTGCTGAACAATCGCCTGATCACCGGGGCGATCGCCGGGCCGCGCACCTTCGCGCAATGGGAGGAATACGTGGGCGCGCTGTCGTTCCGCCTCGACGCCGGGGACGAGGCGCTGGTGGATCGCTTGGTGCCGGCGGGGTTCCCCTCCACCCACGGCTATGTCGATCCGCGCCACCCGCTGGAAGGCAGGCTGCCGCGCTGAGCGCGGCCTCCTACAGCATCGCCAGCGGCTGCCTGCGGGTGGGCTTCGGGAAGGCGCCGTCGATTTCCGCGAGGTCCTCGCCGGTGAGCGCGAGGGCGGCGGCGGCCGCGTTCTCCCGCACGTGGGCCGCCGTTCCCGCCTTGGGAATGGCGATGACGCCGCTTTGCCGCAGCGCCCAGGCGAGCGCCGCCTGCGCCGGCGTGGCGGCATGGCGGGCCGCCACCCGGGCGAGGGCCGGCGCGCGCAGCAGACGCCCGCCCTGGCCGACCGGGGAATAGGCCATCACCAGGATTTTCTGCCGCGCCTGCCAGGGCAGCAGGTCGAACTCGATGCCGCGGTGCTCGGGGCTGTAGAGCACCTGGTTGGCGGCGCAGTCGCGCCCGCCCGGCACGGCGAGCAGTTCCTCCATGTCGTCGGTGTCGCAGTTGGAGACGCCCCAGTGGCGGATGCGCCCCGCCTGTTTCAGCGCCTCGAACGCCGCCACGGTTTCGGCGAGAGGCACCGGGCCGCGCCAGTGCAGCAGGTAGAGGTCGATGACGTCGACACCCATGCGCCGGGCGCTGCGCTCCCAGGCGGCGGGGATGCCGCGGCGCGAGGCGTTGTGCGGATAGACCTTGCTGACCAGGAACACGCGTTCGCGCTGCCCGGCGATGGCCTTGCCCACCACCTTCTCCGCCTCGCCCTCCCCGTACATTTCCGCGGTGTCGATGAGGGTGAGGCCGAGGTCGATGCCGAGGCGGAGCGCGGCGGTCTCGGTTTCACGCGATTGCCGCCCCTCGCCCATCTTCCAGGTGCCCTGGCCGAGGGCGGGAACCTGTTCGCCGCCGGGAAGGGTGACGGTGCGCATCAGGCCGCCCCGGCCTGCGCCCTGCGCATCGCGCGGAGGAAGTTGCCGCCCCACAGCAGCCCGAGTTCCGTTTTGCCGTAGCCGCGGCGCGAGAGTTCGGCGGTGAGGTTGGCGCTTTCGGAGATGTCGCGCCAGCCGGTGAAGCCGCCGCCGCCGTCGAAATCGGACGAGATGCCGACGTGCTCGACCCCCGCGCGCTTCACCGCGTGATCCACATGGTCAGCGAAATCGGCCAGCGTCACGGTGCTCTCGGTGCCGCCGTCGCGGAGGAAGTAGGGGACGGCGGTGATCTGCACCACGCCGCCGGCGGCGGCGAGGGCGTCGAGCTGCTCGTCGTCGATGTTGCGCGGATGGTCGCAGAAGACGCGCATGCAGGAGTGGCTGGCCACCACCGGCACCCGCGACCGTTCCACCGCCTGCAGCATGGTGGCCTTCGAGGCGTGCGAGACGTCGATGAGCATGCCGAGGCGGTTCAGTTCCGCCACCGCCTGGTGGCCGAGGGGGGAAAGCCCGCCGTGCTCCTCCTCGGCGTCGCCCAGCTCGGGGCGGGGCTTGGCGCTGTCGGCCAGCGCGTTGTGGCCGTTGTGGGTGAGGGTGAGGTAGCAGGCGCCGCGCTCGCGCAGGGCTTGCAGCCGGCCGAGGTCGGTGCCGATGGCGCTGCCGTTCTCGACCACCGGGACGATGGCCACCCGGCCTTCGGCATGGGCGCGCTCGATGGCATCGACGGTGGTGGCCACCCGCGTGCCCTCGCCTTCCAGGGCGCGGATGGCGTCGAGCATGGCGGTGGCGCGGGCGAAATCGGCCTCCATCGCCGCCGCGTCGCGTGGGCCCTGGGGCACGTAGGCGACGAGGCAGACGGCGCCGATGCCGCCGCGCTGCAGTTTCGGCAGGTCCACCTGCCGCGCACCGTCGGCGGCGAAGGCGGGGCCTTCCGGCCAGGGGATATCGACGTGGCTGTCGAGGGCGAGGAGGGACCGGTGCAGGGACAGGGAATTGCTCATGCATCGAAGGGTCGGAGCGGCGGGCCTTCGCGTCAAGCCCCCCGGCGCGGCGGCGAGCGGCCGAGGGAGAGGCCGGCGCCCGCCAGCATCAGCAGCATGCCCACCGCCTCGGTGAGGCTGACGTGCTCGTGCAGCACCGCCATACCGGCGAGCACGGAAATCACCGGCGAGATGAAGGCGTAGGAGCCGGTTCGGCTCGCCCCCCAGTCGCGCATCAGCAGGAAGTAGATGATGCTGGCGCCGAGCGAGCCGGCGAACACCAGCCACAGCCAGCCGAGCCACACCTCCCAGCCCCAGGCGAGGTTCGCCGCCTGCCAGGCGCCGGGTTCCAGCGGCAGGGAGAAGACCAGCAGCGCCAGGCCGCCGAAGAGGTTGGTGAGTCCGGCAAGCTGCGCCGGCGGGACGATGCGCAGCAGCCGCCGCGAACCGACCGCGCCGACGCAGTAGAGCACGGTGCCGAAGGCGACGAGCGCGGCGCCGAGCAGCGCCGCCTTGCCCATGTCGCCGCTGATGGCGGCGGGGCCGAACAGCACCAGGATGCCGCCGATGCCGATGCCGAGCCCGAGCAGGTGGCGGCCCTCCAGCCGCTCCTGCCCGAGCGCCACGGCGACGATCAGCATGGTGATGGGCGTCAGCGCGGAACTGATGACGGCGCCGAGCCCGCTGCTGACCTCGCGCAGCCCGTAGAGCTGCACGGCCGAGCAGACGCCGACCAGCACCAGCGCCAGGGGCACGACGCGGAGCAGCAGCCGCGGGCGCACCAGCACCCGCTGCCCGCGCACCCGCCGCCAGGCGAGCAGCAGCACGCCCGCCGCCGTCCAGCGCACGCCGGAGTAGAAGGCGGGCGGCACGGCGGTGACGCCGATCTTCAGCGCCAGGAAGGTGGTGCCCCAGACGAAGCAGAGCACGGCGAACAGCAGCCGCTGGCGGGTGGCAAGGGACAGGGAGGGCACGGCCATGGCGACTCTCCCGGACGCGCGGGGGCGCGAAGCCTCAGACGCCGCGGGCAGCGGCGATGAAGGCGGCGACGAGGGCGGGATCCTTGTGGCCGGGGGCGCTCTCGACGCCGGTGGAGACATCGACCGCCGGCGCACCGCTCGCGGCGATCGCCCCCGCCACCGTCTCCGGGCGAAGGCCCCCGGCGAGCAGCCAGGGCGCGGGCGCCTTCCAGCCACGGGTGAGCGAATACTCGAAGCTTACGGCGTTGCCGCCGGGGCGCATGGCGCCGATCGGCGGTTTCGGCTCGATGACGAAACCGTCGAGACCGCCGGCCGTGGCGGGCAGGTCGGCGCTGACGGCGACGCCCACCGCCTGCCAGACCGGCACCGCGAAGCGCTGGCGCAGGTCGAGACAGCGCTCGGCGCTGGCATAGACCTGCAGCACGTCGAGCCTCGCCGCGGCAAGGGCGGCGTCCACCTCCTCGTCGGCGGGGGTGACGAACAGGCCGACGCGCTGTGCCCGCGACCCTCCCCAGCCGGCGGCAAGCGTAGCCGCCTGCGCGGGCGTGACGGCCCGGGGCGAGAGGGCGAAGAAGACGAAGCCGAGCCAGTCGGCGCCGGCGGCGAGGGCGGCGTCGCGCCCCACCGCATCGGCGATGCCGCAGATCTTGACCCGGATCACGCGAGTTCCGCGGCGATGGCGGCGGCGGCGGCGGCCGGGTCGGCGGCGGCGGTGATCGGCCGGCCAACGACGATCCAGTCGGCGCCGGCGGCGGCGGCCTCGCGCGGGGTCATGGTGCGCATCTGGTCGCCCGAGGGGAAGCCGGCCGGGCGGATGCCGGGCACCACCAGCACCGCCGTGGGGTCGAGATTCGCCCGCAGCGCCGGCACCTCGTGGGCGCTGCACACCAGGCCGTCGGCGCCGGCGTCGATCGCCAGCTTCGCCAGCCGCAGCACCTGCTCCGCCGGTTCGGCATTGACGCCGGTGGCCCTGAGCGCGGCGGCATCGAGGCTGGTGAGCACGGTGACGGCGAGCACCAGCGGCCTCTCCACCCCGGCCTGCTCGGCGGCGCGGCGGGCGGCGGCGACCATCGCCGCGCCCCCCGAGGCGTGCACGGTGAGCATCCGCGGCTCGAGCGGCAGCACCGCGCGCACCGCGCCGGCCACCGTGTTCGGGATGTCGTGCAGCTTGAGGTCGAGGAACACGGGATGGCCGCGGAGGGCCTTCAGCCCCTCCGCGCCGTTGGCGAGGAAATATTCCAGCCCGAGCTTGAACAGGCCGCAACTGGGGGCGAGCTGCTCCCCCCAGGCCGCGGCGCGCGCGATCTCGGTGGTGTCGAGGGCTGCGATCAGTCCGGTCATGATGGGTGCCTATTTCGTTGCCACGGCGGTGCCGGTGGCGTCTTCCTTCAGCGCCGCGAGTTGCGCCTCCAGCTCGCGGACCCGCCGCTCGTAATGGCGGGCGCGGTAGCGGAGCGCCAGGGCCGGAATCCACACGAACACCGCGCCGAGCAGGAAGCCGGCGCCGACGCCCCCGAGGATGGCGATGGCGAGCGGCACGGCAAACAGCTTGCCGAACGGCCACAGGCCGAGCGCCACGGACTGCTGGTTGGAGAGCAGGAACAGCACCAGCACCAGAAGGAACGGCGCGGCGACGATGAGACGCCACATGGCGGCCCGCCCGCTCAGCGGCCGCCGGCGGACGGCGTGGAGCGGCGGCGGCCGCGGTTCACCCGCTCGCGCAGCTCTTTGCCGGCCTTGAAGAACGGCGCCAGCTTCTCCTCGACCGGCACCGCCTCGCCGGTGCGGGGGTTGCGGCCGGTGCGCGCGTCGCGCCGCTTCACCGTGAAGGCGCCGAAACCGCGCAGTTCCACGCGCTCGCCGCGGGCGAGCGCGGCGGTGATTTCCCCGAACACGGTGGCGACGATCCGCTCGACGTCCTGTTGGCGGAGATGCGGGTTGGCGGCCGACAGCTCCGCGATCAGCTCCGACTTCGTCATGCGTGATCTCCCTGGTGCGGAATTTCAGGCCCCGCCGGCCGCAGGGTGCCAGACGGCCCACGCCCCGTCAATAGTAAGCCATTGAGAGAGCGCACTTTTTATCGCGTCCCCGAAAACCGGCGCCATGCCGCCGAACAGCCAGCGACTGGCAAGGGGGCGCTCGTCGAGATCGACCACCGGCAGTTTTTCCGGCACGCCGCGGGCGCCGGCCAGCCAGCGCCGCGCCGCCGTCTCGCCGCCGATGGCGTCGATCAGCCCGAGTTTCAGCGCCTGTTCCCCGGTGTAGGCGCGGCCGTCGGCAAGCGCCTGTACGCGCGCGGCGGGCATGTGGCGGCCCTCCACGACCATGGCGACGAACTGCTGGTAGAGGTTGGCCACCAGGCCGTGCAGCACCACCTCGCCCTCGGCCGAGGTGGGGTGGAACGGGTTCGGCTGGTCCTTCAGCGGTCCCGAGGCGATGGTCTCGGCGGTGACGCCGAGCTTCGCCAGCAGGCCGGAGATCTCGCCGGTCTGCATCAGCACGCCGATCGAGCCGGTGATGCTGGTGCCGCGGGCGAAGATGCGCGCCGCCGGCAGCGCCACCATGTAGCCGGCCGAGGCGGCGGTGCCGCGCATCACCGCCACCACGGGCTTCTTCGCCGCGACCTCGGCGATGGCGTCGTGCAGCGCCTCGCCGCCGGCGACGCTGCCGCCGGGGCTGTCGATGGCGACGATCACCGCGCGCACGTCGGGCTTGCCGGCGAGCGCGCGGATGGAGGCGGTGAATTTCGGGTTCTCGGTGATCACCCCGCTGATGGTCACCCGCACCAGATGCGGGCCGGCCGCGGAGAGCAGCGGCCGGACGAGGACGACGACGGCGAAGAGGATCGCAAGCAGCGCGAGCGCGCGCCAGACGGACAGGCGACGCTTGAGGCGCCGCCTGTCGATCAGCAGATCCGTTTCGAGCGACATCACACCCCGCGCGACGGGCTAGTTTTCCGTCTGCGCCTGCTGGTTGCGCCGGCGGATGGCGGCGCCGAGGATGTCGCCGAGCGATGCGCCGGAATCGGAGCTGCCGTATTCCGCCATCGCCTGCTTGTCCTCGTCCTGCTCCTTGCCCTTGATGGTGAGCTGCAGCTTGCGCGCGGCGCGGTCGATCGCCGTGATCTTGGCGTCCACCCGCTCGCCGATGGCGAAGCGGTCGGGACGCTGCTCCGCTTTGTCGCGGGCTAGGTCGGCGCGGCGGATGAAGCCGGTGAGGATGTCGTCCACCTTCACCTCGATGCCGTTCGACTGCACCGCGGTAACGATGCAGGTGACGATGGCGCCCTTGTGCACCCGCTCCAGCACCGCCGCTGCCGGGTCGTCGGCGAGCTGCTTGATGCCGAGGCTGATGCGCTCCTTCTCGATATCGACGTCGAGCACCTTGGCCTTCACCACGTTGCTCTTCTCGAAGCGGGCCATCGCCACCTCGCCCGGCTCGTCCCAGGAGAGGTCGGACATGTGCACCATGCCGTCGATGTCGGCGCTGAGGCCGACGAACAGGCCGAACTCGGTGATGTTGCGGATCTCGCCCTCGACCACGGAGCCCACGGGATGCTCGTCCACGAACTGCTCCCACGGGTTGCGCTGCACCTGCTTGAGACCGAGGGAGATGCGCCGCTTCCCGGCGTCGACGTCGAGCACCATCACCTCGACTTCCTGGGACGTGGCGACGATCTTGCCGGGATGGACGTTTTTCTTCGTCCAGCTCATCTCGGAGACGTGGACGAGGCCCTCCACCCCCGGCTCCAGCTCGACGAAGGCGCCGTAGTCGGTGATGTTGGTGACACGGCCGGAGAACTTCGCCCCCGGCGGATACTTCACCGCCACACCCTCCCACGGATCGACCTCGAGCTGCTTCATGCCGAGGCTGATGCGCTGGGTTTCGGGGTTGAAGCGGATCACCTGCACCTTCACCTGCTGGCCGATCTGCAGCGCCTCGGACGGATGGTTGATGCGCCGCCAGGCGATGTCGGTGACGTGCAGCAGGCCGTCGACGCCGCCGAGATCGACGAAGGCGCCGTAGTCGGTGATGTTCTTCACCACACCATCGAGGATCTGGCCTTCCTTCAGGCCCTGGATCAGCTCGCTGCGCTGCTCGGCGCGGGTCTCCTCGAGTACGGCGCGGCGGGAGACGACGATGTTGCCGCGCGCGCGGTCCATCTTCAGGATCTGGAACGGCTGCGGCGCGCCCATCAGCGGCCCGATGTCGCGCACCGGGCGGATATCGACCTGGCTGCCGGGCAGGAACGCCACGGCGCCGCCGAGATCGACGGTGAAGCCGCCCTTCACCCGGCCGTAGATGCTGCCGGTGACGCGCTGCTGCGTCTCGAACGCCTTCTCCAGGTTGGTCCACGCCTCCTCGCGCCGCGCCTTCTCGCGCGAAAGCACGATGGCGCCGTCGCGGTCCTCGTAGCGCTCGACGTAAAGCTCGACGACGTCTCCGGGCTTGATCTCGGGCTTGACGCCGGGGGGAGCGAATTCCTTCAGCGCGACGCGGCCCTCGCTTTTCAGGCCGACGTCGACGACGGCGTATTCGTCCGTGAGGCGGACGATGCGGCCGGTGACGACGGAACCGTCGAAGCCGGAATCGCGGCCGAGGGTTTCGTCGAGCAGGGAGGCAAAGTCCTCGCCGGGGGCGGTCGTGGAGGCGGTGGCGTTCGATGCCATGAGGGTGGGTTTATCCTTGCGGGGCGGCCGGCCGATCCCGTGCCGCGGAGCATGCCTGCGCCTTCCCCTTTGCCCGGGGAACACGACTTGCCCGCGCCGGTTGATCGGGCGGGCCGCTGTTGAAGCGATGGCCGGGGCGGGAGGGTCGTTACGGACCCGCAAGCCCCGGAGGCGCGGCCCGGAAGGGCTTCGCCTGGGGCGCACACATAGACCCCGCGCGCGGGGAGTCAAGGGATGGCGCGCGCCGGACCCCCTTGCCGAGGCGGCCGGCGCAGGGTGTGATGGCGCCACCGAGGCAGGGGGAAACGATGCGCGCACCCTTCCAGAGCCGCAGCCCTCGTCCCCGGCGCCGCCGGGGCGGGCCGTGAGCGGGCGCCACGGACGGGGCTCCATGCTGGGCATCGGGCTCGGCGTGCTGGCCTACGCCGCCTTCACCGTGCACGATGCCGACATCAAGTGGCTGGTGAGCACCCTGCCGCTGTGGCAGGTGGTATTCATCCGCAGCGTGATGATCTTCGCCGGCTGCCTTGCCGTGGGCGGGCGCAGGCTGGCGCTGCGCGCCCTCGCCACGCCGCTGCGCGGGGCGCTGACCGGGCGCGCGGTGCTGCTGCTCTCCGCCTGGCTGCTCTACTACGACGCCTCGCGCTATCTGCCGCTGGCGCAGTTGCAGACGCTCTATTACGCCGCGCCGGTGCTGACCACGGTGATGGCCGCGCCGCTGCTGGGCGAGCGGGTGACGCGGGCGCGCTGGGCGGCGGTGGCCATCGGCTTCGGCGGCGTTCTGGTGGCCTCGAACCCGTTCGGCGTGCGGCTTTCCGTGCCGGTGCTGATGGTGCTCGCGGCGGCGGCGATGTGGGGCTACACGGTGATCCTGATGCGCCGCATCGCCCGCAGCGAGACCTCGCTGTTGCAGATGCTGTTCCAGAACGGCTTCTTCGTGCTGGCGAGCGGCATCGCCACCGTCTTCACCTGGCAGGCGCCGACGCCCGCGCAACTCGGGCTGATGGCCGCCTGCGGCGTGCTGGGCGGGCTCGGGCAGTTCTGCATCTACGAGGCGGCGCGCCATGCCCCGGCCTCGGTGATGGCGACCGTCGAATACACCTCGCTGGTGTGGGCGTTCGTGCTCGGCTGGGTGATCTGGGGCGACATCCCCAGGCTCGCGGTGTGGGCCGGCGCGGGGCTGATCGTCGCCGCCGGCGGGCTGCTGCTGGTCACCGAGCGGGGTCCGCGCCCTTAGAGCGGCGGGAGGTTCGAAAAGGAGAAAGGCGGGGTCCGTCCTGAGGCGGACCCCGCCCGAGAGGCCGCGGGGGCGCGGCTAGGCTGCTGCCGCGGCGCGCGTGGCGGCGGCCTTCTCGATCAGCCGCGTGTAGCTCGGCCGATCGATCAGGAAGAGGAAGCTCCAGACGAACAGCAGCATGAAGATGACGGCGCTGCCGAACGCCGCCGGGAAGCCGATATGTGCAGCGATTGCCGTTACCACCAGCGAGTTGAACGCGCCAACTATGTTCAGCACGCCGTTGTAGATGCCGTAGACGAACCCGGTGGACGCCTGGTTGGGAGAGATGTCGATCACGGTGACGGCCCAGGCGCCGACGGTCATGTTCATCAGCAGTTGCGCGACGCCGATCAGACTGGCGGTGGCGCCGCCGAGCCCGGCGTTGGCGGTGAAGAGGGACAGCACCACGCAGACGGCGCCGAGCAGCATCGGCCCGGCGACGCCGAGGCGGCGCGCCGTCAGCTTGTCCATGCGGGCGGCCAGGCCGTCGTTGAAGGGGCCTGAGAGGATGAAGCCGCAGAAGCCGAGCAGGGCACCGAAACTTGCCCACGCTGAGCTTTTGAGGATGCCCATGTGGAATGTGTAGTACATGTAGCTGGGCACCCAGTAGAGGAACGTGAACAGGATATAGCCGAAGGTCAAGTAGACGATCAGCAGCGCGATGCCGGTGCGGCTGAACAGGACCTGCTTGATGCCGTTCCAGTCCGCACGTTCGGTCGGGGGTTCGTGATTGCCGATCAGGCCTCGCTCTTCCCTGCTTACGCGCGGATGCTGCGCCGGCCGGTCACGCACCACGTAGAGCCAGACGGGCAGCAGGACGATGCCGGCCAGGCCGAACAGGATGAAGCACCATTCCCAGCCGAACTGGGAGACGATCCAGCCGGCAAGCACCACGCCGACGGCCGGACCGACGCTCTGGCCGGAGCCGACCCAGGTGTAGGCGGTGGAGCGTTCCTTCGGCGGCGCCCAGGAATTGGCCATCTTTGCGTTCAGCGGCCAGATCGGCGCCTCGCCGACGCCCATCAGTCCACGGATGACGAACCAGCCCGGCAGGCTGCCGGCGAACGGCGTGGCGATGGTGAAGATCGACCACCAGCCGAAGGCGGAGAAGATGCCCCAACGCAGCCCGAGGCGGTCGACCAGCCAGCCGCCGGGGAAATTGCCGATTGCGTAGGCCATGCCCCAGACGAAGGCGATGGTGCCGATGGTTTCCAGACTGAAGCCGAACTGGTGCCGGATCGCCGGGATCGCGACGGAGAAGTTGACGCGGTCCATGTAGTTGATCGCGATCACTAGGAACATCAGGAAGTATATGAGATAGCGTTTCCTTGTCATGTGCCGTCCCTTGGTCTTGTGTTTTGCTGATTTGTGTCGATTTTTGAATCGATTGTCGATCCAGTTTCAGACTTCCCCAGAGACGATCGCGATTCCTGCGCTGGTGCCGATCCGGGTCGCCCCGGCCGCGATCATCGCGACAGCTTCGCCGAGAGTGCGCACGCCGCCCGCTGCCTTCACTCCGAGTTCGGGGCCGACCGTGCGGCGCATCAGGGCGACGTCGGCCACGGTGGCACCGCCTCTGGAGAAGCCAGTGGACGTCTTGACGAAGTCCGCCCCCGCTTCCTTGGCGAGGTGGCAGGCGAGCGCTTTCTGCTCGTCGGTGAGCAGGCAGGTTTCGAGGATGACCTTGAGCAGCGCGCTCCCGCAGGCCTGCTTCACCGCGACGATGTCGCGCACGACATCGTCGCGCCGGCCCGCCTTCAGCGCGCCGATCGCCATCACCATGTCGATTTCGCCGGCGCCATCGGCTACGGCGTGGCGTGTTTCCGCCACCTTCGCGTCCGTCGGAGTGGCGCCGAACGGAAAGGCCACCACCGAGCAAGTGACAACCGGGGAGCCGGCGAGTTCGCGGGTGGCCAGGGCGGCGAAGACCGGGTTTACGCAGACCGTGCGGAAGCCGTATTGCCGCGCCTCGGCGCAGAGACGGCGGACCTCGTCGGCGGTCGCGTCCGGCTTGAGGATCGAGTAATCGATCAGGTTCGCCAGATCGCCCGGGGAACGGATCTCCGGAACAGTTTTCATGGTTCTGACTTTTCCTCCCTCGCGCGAAGACGGGCGTGCGGCGTCCTGCGCTCCTGTGCTTGTCGTCGGGTGTGGCCGATCCGGATGCGCCCGGGGAACCCGCTGTCGCGATGGTGAACGGCAATACCTCCGCGGCGCCTCCTCGCGCCGGCGAAAGCCGAAAGCAGTCGGACGGGCGACTTCGACCCAGCCTGCCCGGGCCGCCGCGACCACCCTCATGTGAAGATTATTACACTATGCGGCGGCGCGGCTGTCAATCCGGGATATAATTCCCACTATGAAACAGATCGCTCAGCGTGATCGCCGGGGACCAGTACCGATATGCCGGCTTCCGCCAGCATGGTGCGGTCGGTGACGGTCAGCCTGCCGTCAGTGACGACCGCGTCAAAAGCATCGACAGGAGCGAAGAACGCCGGACGGACGACGCCGAATTTGCTGGAATCCAACACGACATAGCGCTTCATCGAGACATTGATGGCCTTCTGCTTGATCGGAACCTCGTGAAAATGCGAACATGTCACGCCGCGGCCGACATGGAAGCCGCCGGCAGAAAAGAATGCTTTAGTGATGCCGATGCGGCCCAGCATCTCCAGCGCCTCGGGGCTGCTGTAGAAGGATTCAGAGGAGGCCTGATACAGGCCGCCGAGCAGCATCACCGCCAGATTCGCCCGCTTGCAGACGATCTCGGCGATGTTCAGAGCATAACAAACTACCGTGAGCGTCCCCTCGGCCGGCAGGTGTGCAGCCAGTTCCGGCATGGTCGTGCCGCAGTCGATGAAGATCGTATCCCCAGGCACGATCAGCTGCGCCGCCCGCATGCAGGCATCGCGCTTGCCCTGCGCGTTGGTCTCCGCCTCGTGGGCGAACACGTACGACCACGTTCCGTCCGCCTGGCGCCGCGCCGCCGTCCGGCCGCCGACGATGTAGCCGCCAAGATAGGTGAAGCGGCCGTCGCACGCCGCGAGATCGCGCCGCACCGTCATCTCCGAGACCGCTAGCAGGGTGGCGGCCTCGTGCAGCCGCACCACCCCGCGCGCCTCGATGGCGCGCTGCAGACGGTCCAGGCGATCCTGCCGGCGGTGCAGCAGGACAGCCTGCGACTCCTGCCCGTCCTCGCCGCCGCTCGACGTCCCCGCGGGGGAGTCCGGACGGGCGTCGATGGGTTGCGTCGGCCGCCGGGGGGGCGATCTCATGTGCTAATCATAACATTAGCCGGTTTCGTGTCAATCGGCGCGCGGCTTTGCTATGGTGGGGATGCGGGGTGAAACGGCACGGAGCGAATTCGGCCGCAGCCGGAAGCATGGGCGGTCACCGGAAAATGAGCGGACCCTCCCTTGGTGCCAGCGGGTTGTGTGATAAAGATAACAGTTTGGTCGTGCCGTCATCCCGCAGGATTTGGCGAGCGGACGTAGAGAGCCACCCGGCGGCAGTGCCGGCTCCGCCTTGCGCAAGGCGCGAACAGCAGGGATCTGGCCGATGACCCTCCTCCTCACCGCGGTCGACCTCGGCGGATTCGTGGCGCTGCTGCTTTGGGGCGTCCACATGGTGCAGACCGGCGTGCAGCGGGCCCTCGGAGCGCAGCTTCGAAGCTTCCTGACCAGCGCGCTCCGCAACCGCTTCACCGCCGTCCTCGCCGGGTTGAGCGTTACCGCCATCCTGCAGAGCAGCACCGCCACCGGCCTGATGGTCACGGGTTTCGCCACCAGCGGCTTGGTCGATCTGGTGCCGGCCCTCTCCGTCATGCTCGGCGCCAACATCGGCACGACGCTGATCGTGCAGGTGCTGTCGTTCAACATCGCTGCCGTGGCACCGGCGCTGGTTCTGGTCGGAGTCATCCTGTTTCGCAAGACGTCTGCCGGCCCGCGCGACTTCGGGCGGGTGCTGATCGGCCTCGGTCTGATCATGATCGCCTTGCACGGGTTCGTCGCTCTGCTCGAACCCTACGACGTGACGCCGGGGCTCCGGCAGATCCTGCGCACGGTATCCGCCCAGCCGCTGGTGGACATCTTACTCGCGGCCGGCCTGACCTGGGCGGCGCATTCGAGCGTCGCTGTCGTGCTGCTGGTAATGTCGTTCGCGGCCAGGGGCACGGTGACGCCAGAGGCGGCGGTTGCGCTGGTGCTCGGCGCCAACCTCGGCACCGCTATCAATCCAGTGCTCGAAGGCACGACCGACCGCGATCCTGCTTCCCGCCGGCTTCCCATGGGCAACCTGCTGAACCGCGTCATCGGCGCGAGTCTCGTGCTGGCAATGCTGCCCTACATCGTGCCCTGGATGGACGCCATCGAGCCGAACGAGGCCCGCATGGTCGCGGACTTCCACACCGCATTCAACGTGGTGCTGGCGGTCATCTTCCTGCCGCTGCTCAAGCCGTACGCGGCGCTGCTGCGAGCCTGGCTTCCGACCCGCGTCGACCCGAGCGACCCCGCCCTGCCGAAATATCTGGAGCCCTCCGCCCGAGAATCGCCGGTCATCGCGCTCGGTGTGGCGGCGCGCGAGGTGCTCCGTCTGGTGGACGTTCTCGATGCCATGCTGCGCGGGCTGCGCGACGTGCTGGAGAAGGGCGACCGTCGGCAAATAACCGAGATCAAGCGCATGGACGACGTGATCGACAAGCTGAACGCGGCGATCAAGGCCTACCTTACCTCGCTCGACCCGGAATTGCTGAACGACGCCGACCACCGCCGCATCGCCGAGATCCTCGCCTTCGCGACCAACCTGGAGCAGGCCGGCGATGTCGTCGATCGCGGCCTGCTCGCGCTGGTGGGGAAGAAGATCAAGCGCGGGCTGGCTTTCTCCAGGGAAGGCGAGGCCGAGTTGCTTGGGATGATCGACCGGCTGCTCTCCAACGTGCAGGCGGCGGCGGCGGTGTTCATGACCGCGGACGAGCGGTCCGCCCGTCTGCTGGTCGCAGAGAAGGAGGCGTTCCGCACCCTGGAGGCAGCGGCCAAGGCCGCGCATTTCGCGCGGCTGCGCTCCGGCCGAGTGGAGACGGCGGAAACCAGCGCGCTGCACCTTGACGCCGTGCAGGATCTGAAGACGATCAACTCGCATCTGGTCGCGGCCGCGTACCCCGTGCTCGAGCGGAAGGGCGAGCCGCTTTCCGGCACGCCGCAGGAGGAGAGCCGGGCGGCAAGATGAGCGGCCTTCAGCAGGCCGTCACCACCGCGGGGCGGAGTTCGCAGGCGGCGGCCATCGCCTCGGTCTCGATCTGCAGCGTGGCGTGGGTAATGGCGAAGCGCTCGGCGAGCCCGTGGCAGGCCTCGGGCACCAGGGCGGCGCGGTCGGCGGCCTCGGTGCAGACGAGGTGCGCGGTGAGCGCCGTGCGGGTGGTGGACAGCGCCCAGATGTGCAGGT
>JAJXZO010000120.1 GCA_021780035.1 Pseudomonadota bacterium | reverse complement strand
GCCACCGGGATGCCCGCGCCGCCGAGCGCGCAGGCAAGCGCCGCGCCCACCGGCCCCGCGCCGACGATGACGACTTCCGCTTCCCTGTTTCCGCTCATGCCGTCGCTCCGCGTTCCCTCCGTTCCTGCCGCGAACGCGGCCTTGCCGCAAGGTGTTGCCCCGGAGCGTTGCAGGAATTTGCCTGAAACTTGGGCAATTCTGCCTGCGGAGGGTGAAATCGGCGCCTTTGCGGGCTGGCACGCTTCTTGAAACGGGCTTCCCGAACGCGAAAGGAGCCGCATTCCAATGAAACTGGTGATGGCGATCATCAAGCCGTTCAAGCTCGACGACGTGCGCGAGGCGCTGCTGCCGCTGGGCGTGCAGGGACTGACGGTGTCGGAGGTGAAGGGGTTCGGCCGGCAGAAGGGCCAGACCGAGATCTACCGGGGCGCGGAATACCAGGTGAACTTCCTGCCCAAGATGAAGGTGGAAGTGGTGGTCGCCGACAGCCTCGTCGAGCAGGTGGTGGAGGCGATCATGGCCGCCTCCCGCACCGGCAAGATCGGCGACGGCAAGATCTTCGTCGTCGACGTGGGCCGGGTGGTGCGCATCCGCACCGGCGAAACCGATGACCACGCGCTCTGACCCCCCCATGAACAAAGGAACCTCCCCAATGTCCGCGCTTCTCCGCCGCGCCTCCCTGGCGCTGCCCCTGGTTTTCCTTGCCGCGCCGGCGTTCGCCGCCGCGCCGGCCGCGCCCGATTCCGGCGACACCGCCTGGATGCTGGCCTCGACGGCGCTGGTGCTGATGATGACGGTGCCGGGCCTCGCGCTGTTCTACGCCGGCATGGTGCGCAAGAAGACCATCCTCGCCACCATGATGCAGTCGTTCGCCATCACCTGCCTCATCACCGTGACGTGGATGGTGGCCGGGTATTCCATCGCCTTCACCAACGGCAACGCCTTCGTGGGCGACTTCTCCCGCTTCATGCTGAACGGCATGGGCACCAACTGGGACAAGGCGTTCGTGCTCGGGGCGGGGACCGACGCGGCGTCGCCGACCACCATCCCCGAATCCGTCTACATGATGTTCCAGATGACCTTCGCCATCATCACCCCGGCGCTGATCTGCGGGGCGTTCGCCGACCGCATGAAGTTCTCGGCGATGTGCGTGTTCATGGTGGCGTGGTCGCTGCTGGTGTATTCGCCGATCGCCCACTGGGTGTGGGCGCCGACCGGCTGGCTTTCTGCTCTCGGCGTCGCCGACTTCGCCGGCGGCACGGTGGTGCACATCAACGCCGGCGTGGCCGGTCTCGTCTGCGCGCTGATACTGGGCAAGCGCCTCGGCTACGGCGTGGACAACATGTCGCCCTACAACCTGAGTCTCGCCGTCATCGGCGCCTCACTGCTTTGGGTGGGCTGGTTCGGCTTCAACGCCGGTTCCGCGGTGGCCGCCAACGGCCGCGCGGGCATGGCGATGGCGGCGACGCAGATCGCCACCGCCGGGGCGGCGCTGTCGTGGATGTTCGTGGAGTGGGCGACGAAGGGCAAGCCCTCGGTGCTCGGCGCCATCTCCGGCGCGGTGGCCGGGCTGGTGGCCATCACCCCGGCTTCCGGCTTCGTGCTGCCTGGGCCGGCGCTGATCATCGGCCTCGTCGCCGGCGCCGTGTGCTTCTGGTCGGCCACCTCGCTGAAGCACCTGCTTGGCTACGACGACAGCCTGGACGCCTTCGGCGTGCACGGCATCGGCGGCATGACCGGCGCGCTGCTGACCGGCGTGTTCGCCTACGGGCCGCTCACCGCCGACAAGGATCACCCGCTCGGCGTGACCATCGGCGGGCTGGCGCAGCTGAAGATCCAGGCGATCGGCGTGATCTCCACCACCGCCTACACCGCCGTCATGACCGCCATCATCCTGCTCGTCATCTCCGTCACCATCGGGCTGCGGGTGACGCAGGACGAGGAGCGCGAGGGCCTCGACGTGGTGCTGCACGGCGAGCAGCTCGGCTGAGTTTTCCCGGCGCCGGGCGGGAGTGTCCGGCGCCGGACTTCCACGAGTTTCGCCCAGGACATTTCACTTCGCTGGCGCGGCCCCCTCCCGCATGGGCGGGCGGGACGGCCGCGAGGGGGACCGCATGCCTCGATCGCACCTTTTGCCTGCCGCCACCGCCGCCCTGGCGCTGGCCACGCTGCTGCCGATGGCGGCAGAGGCCGCCGACGCGCCCGCCGCCTGGTCGAGCAACCTGGCGCTGGGGCTGCAACTGGAGGGGGGCGTGAGCTTCAATCCGGCCGGACCGAAGAGCGACAACGGCCAGCTGTTCACCGATAAGCCGAACACTTTCCTGTTCAACCAGGGCCTGCTCACCTTCTCGCGCGACATCCCGAAGGACACGAGCGGGTGGGACATCGGCTTCCACGTACAGGCGCTCTACGGCAGCGACGCCCGCTACACCCACTTCCTCGGGCTGGCGACCGCCGCGACCCGGAGCCGCACGCAGCTCGATCTCACCGAGGCCTCGGTCTCGGTGCGGGCGCCGCTGCTGAACGGGCTGCTGGTGAAGGCGGGCGCCTACCCGACGCCGCTCGGCTACGAGACCATCGACCCTTCCACCAACCCGTTCTACTCCCACTCCTACATCTTCAACTTCGGCATCCCGCTGAAGCACACGGGCGTGCTCGCGCTGCTGCACGCCTCTGATGCGCTCGACCTCTATGGCGGCGTCGATACCGGCGAAAACACCACCCTCGGCAACGGCGACAACAACGGTGCGGCCGCCGGGCTGTTCGGCTTCGGGCTGACGCTGCTGGGCGGCAGGCTCACCGCCACGGCACTGAGCCATATCGGGCCGGAGAACCCGGAGCTGAGTGCGAGCCGGCCGCTCGGCCTGCCGGACGCCAACCGCTACAACCGCTACGAGAACGATGCCTACGTCACCTACAAGTGGACCGACGCGCTCAGCACCACCACCGAGTTCAACTACATCCGGGACGACCACCCGCTGGTGAGGGCCGAGGCGTGGGGCGTGGCGCAGTACGTCGCCTACACGCTGATCGACACGGTGACGCTGAACGGCCGCGGCGAGATCTTCCGCGACGGCAAGGGGTTCTTCGTCGCCGCCTTCCCCGGTCCGTTCGACTTCGTCAACGCCGAGAGCGGCAGGCCGAACACCGCCGTCGCCGGCCCGCACGCCACCTACAGTGAGGTCACCTTCGGCCTCACCTACAAGCCCTCCCTGCCGAAGCCGGTCAGCGGCCTGCTGATCCGCCCCGAGCTTCGCTACGACTCGACGCTCGGAGGGCAGAAGGCCTTCAACAACGGCAAGGACAGCCACAGTGTGACCATCGCCAGCGACGTCGTGCTGACCTTCTGAGGCAGCTTCCGCCCCGGCCCGCGCCGAACGGGCCGGCGGCGGCGCTGCCGCAAAGAACGGCAAAAGCGGCTTTCCTGATCACGAAACAGGAAGCCTTTGCGCGATCCTTGGGCAATCCAGTCGCCGGAGAGGCGGAATCGGGGCGGTTTTTCGCGGCACGATTCTTGAATGGAAACGGCATCAGGCTTGGCTCCGGGCGATCGGCCCGGGGCCGGGTCGTATCGTGCGTTCCGCGCCCCCGCAACGAGAGGTCCCCGTCCCGATGCTCCCGCTCCTCCGCCGCGCCGCCCTGGCTCTGCCGCCGCTGTTCCTCGCCGGGCCGGCGTTCGCCGCGCCGGCCGCGTCGGCCGCGCCGAGCGCCGGCGACACCGCCTGGATGCTCGCCTCTACCGCGCTGGTGCTGCTGATGACGGTGCCGGGCCTGGCGCTGTTCTACGCCGGCATGGTGCGGAAGAAGAACATCCTCGCCACCATGATGCAGTCGTTCTTCATCACCTGCCTGCTCACGGTGACCTGGGTGGTGGTGGGCTACTCGCTGGTGTTCACCAACGGCACGCCGTTCATCGGCGACCTCTCCCGCTTCCTCCTGAACGGCATCGCCACGCACTGGAACGCCGCCTTCGTGCTTGGCGCCGGTTCGGCGGCGGCAGAGCCGACCACGATCCCCGAGACCGTGTTCGTGATGTACCAGATGACCTTCGCCATCATCACCCCGGCGCTGATCTGCGGCGCCTTCGCCGACCGCATGAAATTCTCGGCGATGTGCGTGTTCATGGTGGCGTGGTCGCTGCTGGTCTACGCGCCGGTGGCGCACTGGATGTGGGCGCCGACCGGCTGGCTCGCCGGCATGGGCGCCGCCGACTTCGCGGGCGGCATCGTCGTACATACCACGGCGGGCGTGGCCGGGCTGGTGTGCGCCCTGATTCTGGGCAAGCGGCTGGGCTACGGCGTCGACAACATGTCGCCGCACGACCTGTCGCTCGCCATCATCGGCGCCTCGCTGCTGTGGGTGGGCTGGTTCGGCTTCAACGCCGGCTCGGCGCTGGCCGCCGGCGGACGCGCGGGCATGGCGATGCTGGTGACGCAGATCGCCGCCGGCGCCGCCGGGCTCACCTGGTCGTTCGCCGAGTGGATCACGAAAGGCAAACCCTCGGTGCTCGGCGCCATCTCCGGCGCGGTGGCGGGGCTGGCCACCATCACCCCGGCTTCCGGCTTCGTGCTGCCCGGACCGGCGCTGATCATCGGCATCGCCGCCGGCGCGCTCTGCTACTGGTCGGCCACCTCGCTCAAGCACCTGCTCCGCTACGACGACAGCCTGGACGCCTTCGGCGTGCACGGCGTGGGCGGCATCGTCGGCTCGCTCGCCACCGGCGTCTTCGCCTACGGGCCGCTGACGGCCGACAAGGACCACCCGCTCGGAGTGATCATCGGCGGTCTCGCGCAACTCAAGGTGCAGGCGCTCGCGGTGGGGGTGGTCGCCGTCTACACCGCCGTGGTGACCGCCGCGATCCTCTACGCCATCGCCGCCGTGTTCGGACTCCGGGTGACGCGCGAGGAGGAGCGCGAGGGTCTCGACGTGGTGCTGCACGGCGAACAGCTGAGCTGAACTTCCCGCCCGAGGCGCCTGTTCAGGCGCCGCTTTCGCTGGCGGCGGCGGCTCTGGTATCCTGTGGCCGGCCGGCGGATTCGCCGGGGGATGTGGGGTGACCGATGGCCGCAGGTGCGCGGGAGCGCGAGCAGGGCAGGCCGCTCGCCGCGGGACCGGTGCGTCGGCGGCGGACGCTTGCGCGCCTCGCCGCCTGGGTGCTGGGAATGGCCGGCATGGCGCTGCTGCTGGCGCTGGCGACCTACCACACCAACGACCCCTCGCTCGACACCGCGACCGGCCATGCGGCCGCCAACCTCGCGGGTTGGCCCGGGGCGATCGCCGCCGACCTGCTGCTGCAACTGTTCGGCATCGCCGCCGTGCTGCCGGCGCTCGCCCTGCTCGCCTGGGGCTGGCGGCTGGCGACGCCGCACCGTCCGGGCAACTGGCCAACGCGCATTCTGGCGCTGCTCGCCGCGCTGCCGGTGACCGCCGCCGCCTTCGCCCCCGTGCCCGGG
>JAJXZO010000240.1 GCA_021780035.1 Pseudomonadota bacterium | reverse complement strand
TCTTCGAGTGCCGTGCCGGCGGGCGTATCGATCTGCACCAGCATGGTGTCCACGTTGTCGTCGGGCAGCATCTTCAGCGCCACGCCGAAGGTGGAGAGCGGCCCGGTCACGCCCTGCGGGCGGATGAACTGCCACGCCGGCTGCACCATCGCCGCGCACAACAGCAGGAACACGATGAACAGGAACCACCGCCGCTTGCCCCGGCTGAACACCAGCGGCCGGAACAGCCCGAGGTAGATCCGCCGCAGCGGGTCGCGCGGGTGCGTGCCCCTCTCCTCGAGCGTCGGGCCGTGCGCTTCCGCCATCACCCGCATCGCCTGCGGCCTCAGCCAGCGGTAGGCGATATAGGGCACGGCGGTGTAGGCGATGAACAGCGACGCCGCCATGGCGATCGGCGCATTGAACGGGATCGGCCCCATGAACGGGCCCATCATGCCGGTAACGAACGCCATCGGCACCAGCGCCAGGATCACCGTGAACGTGGCGACGATGGTCGGCCGGCCGATCTCGTTCGCTGCCTCCACGACCAGGCGGCTGAAGTTCGCCTGCGGCGAATGATGCAGGTGGCGGTGGATGTTCTCGATGACGACGATGGAATCGTCCACCAGCAGGCCGAGGGAGAGGATGAGCGCGAACAGGGTGATGCGGTTGATGGACTGCCCCGCCACCAGCCCCACGCCGAGCACGATGAACAGGATCAGCGGCACGGAAAGTGCCACCACCGAGGCCTCGCGCCAGCCGAGGAACAGGAACAGGATCGCCACTACGGCGACGATGGAAATGCCGAGGTGCTCGATGAGCGTGTTCACCGCGTCGTCGGCCATCGCCCCGTCGTCGCGCGTCACCGTCACGGTCATGCCCTGCGGCAGCGCCTCGCGCTCCACGGCGTGCAGCTTGGCCAGCACTGCGTCCGCCACCGTCACGCCGTTGGTGCCCTGCTGGCGCCCGATCGCCAGCGTCACCGCGGGCTCGGGCGCCGTACCCGCCGTACTCCGTCGGGAGGCGGGGCCGAAGCCGATCAGCGAGCGCACGTCCACGTTCGCCGGTCCGCTGCTCACGCGCGCCACGTCACGCAGGAACACCGGCTTGCCGTCCCGCACGGCCACCACCACCTGGCCCACCTGCGCGGCATCGCCGAGAGACGAAATCACTCGGATCGGCTGCTCGCGGCCGCCGTTCACCACGCTGCCGGCGGCAAGGTCGAGGTTGGAAGCCCCGATCGCCTGCGCCACCGCCGCCGGACCAAGCCCGAAACCGGCCAGCCGCGCGGGGTCGAGGCGCACGTGCACCGCACGCCCCGCCGTGCCCTGGATCCAGGTCTTGCCCACGCCGGGCACGTTGCGAAGCTGTTCCAGCAGGTGCAGCCCCACCTCGCGCAATGCGTCGGGCGAGGCGTCGGGCCCGCTCACCGCCAGAGTCAGCAGCGGCACGTCGTAGAGGCTGAGCAACTGGATGATCGGCGTCGCCGTGCCGGGCGGGATGCGGTCGAGGTTGCTGCTGACCTGGTTGTAGACCTTCACCAGGCTCGCGGTTTCGTTCTGCCCCACCTGGAAGCGCACGGTGACGGTGGCGATGTCGTCCTTCGCCGTGCCGTAGGTGTGGTCCACGCCGGGCAGCGTGCCCACCAGCGCCTCCAGCGGCCGCACCACCTGGTTCAGCATCTCGGGCGCGGTGCTGTTCGGCCGCGCCACGGTGATGTTCACTACCGGCACGATGATGTCCGGGTTGTAGGTTCGCGGCGTCAGCAGGATCGCGAGAACGCCGAGCAGCGTGCATGCGACTATGATCAGCGGCGTCAGCTTCGAGTGCAGGAACGCGTGCGCGAAACGCCCGGCGATGTTGAGCCTCGGCCGCACGGCGCGTTCAGCCACGGTGCGCCGCCCCACCCCTGGAATCGGCCTCGCCGTCCGCCGCCTTCACCGGCGCGCCGCCGACGAGGTCGGCCGGCGGCGCCAGCACTACTTTCTCACCGGCCGCGAGCCCGGCGGTGATGGCGACCTTGCCGCCGCGCGCGGCGCCGACGCGCACCAGCCGGAAGCGCGCGTGGCCGGTGGCGTCCACCACGAACACGCCGGGAAGGTCGGCGCGCCGAACCAGCGCCGCCTCGGGCACGGCAAGCTGCGGCGCCTCGCCCACCGTGAGGGCGACCTCGGCATAGGCGCCGAACGGCGCGGCCACGCCGGGGGCGAGCCTGAGTTCGACCAGATGCGTGCGCGTGGCGGGGTCGGCGGCCTCCACCACCCGGCTCACCGTGGCCGGCTCCGCGTGGCCGGCGATCTCCACCGAGGCTTTCTCGCCTTCCTTCAGCCCCCGGTAGAGGTCGTTGCTTGCGTGCGCGCGCACTTCCGGCACATCGCCGGCCAGCGTCAGCAGGGGCGCGCCGGGGGCGGCGAAATCGCCCACCCACACCTTCTTCTCGGTGACGATGCCCGCGAACGGGGCGCGGATCTCGGCGTAGCCGAAATTGCTTTTCGCCGCCGCGAGCCCGGTTTCGGCGGCGGCCGTTTCCGCCCTGGCGGTCACCAGCGCGCGCCGCGCCATGTCGTACTGCTGCTGGCTGGCGGCGTGGGCACGGCTCAGTTCGGCGTAGCGGCGCTCGTCGGCGGCGGCCTGGGCAAGGGTCGCCTTTGCCGTGGCGAGGCGCGACTGGGCCTGCGCCAGGTCGCCCTGCGCGGTGGGCACCCCCACCCCCACCAGCAGCGCGCCCTTGGCCACGCGCGTTCCGGCATCGACGGTCAGCTTCGTCACCCAGCCCCCGGCGCGGGAGGCGAGAACGGCGGTCTCCACTGCGCTCACGGTGGCCGGCACGCGCACCACCCGCGGCCAGGCAACGGCGCTCGCCGTCGCCACGCGCACCGGAACCGCCGCCGCCTCGCTGCTCTTGCCCGTCTCGTGGTGGCAGGCGGCGAGCGCCAGCAGCGGCAGGGCGGCGAGAAGGCCGAGACGAGTGCTTTTCATCCCGGAACGATATGCCCGATTTCGCATCGACCCCTCAACCGGCGGCGTGCCGGCATCACTGTAGACGGCATCGCCGCCCGGCGCGCAAGCCGGACGGCGGCAGGCCGTATTTCACAAAATCATGAAATTGTCTACAGCGGTTTCGCCGATGCCGGCATCCCCTCCGCGCACGCCGGAAGCGGGGGCGGAGCGCCCCCCTCAGCCGCGTGGCCGCAGCACGTCGGGATTGACGCAGCAATCCGGCGCCTCGCCGCCCAGCACCTTGATGACGTTGCGCGCGACGATGGCGCCCATGTCGAGCCGGGTGCGCCTCGTGGCGGAGGCGATATGCGGCGCCAGCACCACGTTCTCGCACTCGGCGAGACCGGCGGCCAGCTCCGGCTCGTTCTCGTACACGTCGAGTCCGGCTCCGGCGATGGTGCCGGCGCGCAGGGCCGCCACCAGCGCCCGCTCGTCCACCACCGGCCCGCGGCTCGCGTTGATCAGCACGGCCGAAGGCTGCATGCGGGAGAGCGCCGCGGCGTCGATGTAGTGGCGGGTCTCTCCGGTGAGCGGCAGGTGCAGGGAGAGGAAGTCGGACTGCCGGAGCAGCGTCTCCTTGTCCACCATCCGCGCCCCCACATCGCGCTCGAAGGCCTCGTTGCGCACGGCGTCGGCGTAGAGGATTTGCATGTCGAAGGCGCGCGCCTTGCGGGCGACGTTGCGGCCGATGCGGCCGGCGCCGGCGATGCCGAGCACCTTGCCGTCCACGTCCTGGCCGAGGAAGAACAGCGGCGCCCAGCCGTGCCACTTGCCCGCGCGCACGAAGCGGTCCGCCTCGGCGAGGCGGCGCGCGGTGGCCAGCAGCAGCGCCATGGTGTGGGTGGCGGTGGCGTCGTCGAGCACGCCCGGAGTGTTGGTGAGCACCACGCCGCGCGCGGTCGCCGCCGCGAGGTCGAAGTTGTTGAAGCCCACGGCGTAGTTGGCGACGATGCGGCAGCCGGGGCCGGCGGCGTCGAGCAGTTCCGCGTCGATGCGGTCGGTGAGCAGGCTGACGATGGCCGCCCGCCCGCGCACCGCCCGCCGCAGTTCTCCGGCCGACAGCGCCCGGTCGTCGGGATTCACCTCGACATCGAAATGCGCCCGCAGGGCGGCGAGCGTTTCCTCGGGGATCGCCCGGGTGACATAGACGCTGGGTTTCATCTTCGTTGCGCGCCCGTCCCGCGGCGCCGAGGCACCGCGGCACGGGCTCCCTTTGCTGTTGTGGTTGTTCCGTGATCCCCGTCGCGCCCCCCGCGCAGGGGGCGGCGTGGACGCAGCCTAGGCTTCGAGGCGCGCGGCCAGGCCCGCGATCTCCTGGTCCTCGCCGGGGGCGAGTCCGCTCACGCCCACTCCGCCGATCGCCCGCCCGCCCGAACGGATGACGGCCCCGCCCGGCATCTCGGTGAAGCGGTCGTCGCAGAAGGCGCGCGGCGACAGGTTCTCGCGCTGTAGCCGGGCCGCGAAGTCCGGCGTGTCCATGCCCATGCGCGCCGCCGTGTAGGCCTTGCCCTGGGCGATGGCGCAGGTGCGGAGCGGCGCCCCGTCCATGCGGGCGAAGGCGACGAGGAAGCCGGCCTCGTCGCACACCGCCACGCTCACCGGGCGGCCGAAGCGGCCCTCCGCCTCGGCCTTCGCTAGCTCGGCGATGGCGCTCGCCCGCCGCAACGATAGCTCCATGCTCCGCACCCCCGAAGTCTCAGTCGGCCGTCGAGGCGACGCTCGCGCCGCCCGCCGTCGCCGCCCGTTTCGCCTGCACGTTCCGGTATACCCAGGAAGTGAGGATCGGCGTCAATACGGCGGTGACGATGACCGAGGCGGTCACCTGCACGGTGGCGATCGGCGCGATCTGCGCGTAGCTGTGGTCGGCCAGCGCGATCGCCGCCGGCACCACTGCCGAATTGCCGGCGGTGGAGGAGGCGGCGGCACCGGCGATGCCCGAGCCGCCGAGGAGGCGGTCGGTGACGATGCAGATCGTCCCCGTGATCGCCACCACGAACACGCCGAGCACGATGCCGGGGGGACCGGCGGACACGACGGCGCTGAGGTTGATGGTCTGCCCCAGCGTGAAGGCCATGAACGGCACGATCAGCGGCTCGTGCTTGCCGAAGAACTCGCGCAGGTCGGGGTCGAGGTTGCCGAGCACCGCCCCCACCACGATCGGCGCCACCACCGATACGATCACCAGCCAGGGGATGTTGGCGAGTCCGGCACCCACCAGGAACACCATGGTGATGAACGGCCCCGTCTCGATGCTCTGCGGCACGTAGGTGCCGGCGTCCTCCTTGTCGCCCATGATGCTGGTCAGCGCCATGAACATGCCGCCGTTGGTGTCGCTGAAGGCGACCATCAGCGCCAGCGTGCTGAAGCCGAACAGGCTGCCGGCGGCCAGCCGCGCCACCGCCAGGGCGATGCAGATGGCGAAGCCCACCTTGACGAACAGAATGCCGAAGCCGCGCTTCAGCATGCGCGGCGCGGTGCGCAGCGTCATCTTGGTGCCGACGGTGAACAG
>JAJXZO010000130.1 GCA_021780035.1 Pseudomonadota bacterium | reverse complement strand
GAAGGTGAACCCTCGGCCTTGCGCGAGTGTGTTGCGGCAATTCTGATATCGGAATGGATGCGATGGCGACGGTGGTGAGTCTGGGCGGGCCGCTGACCGAAGCGGCGGCCGCGACTCTGCGGAACAAGGGCGTACGGGTCGTTGCGACCGAAAGCTATCCGCCGAAGGCCGGGGCGAAGCGCCTGCTGGAGCAGGAAAAACCGGAAGGCGTGGTGATCCGGCTCGTCGAGAAGATGGACGAGGAACTGATGCGCGCGTGCGGCAACCTGAAGGTGATCGCCAAGCACGGTGCCGGCTGCGACGACATCGACCTTGCCGCGGCGAGGAAGCTCGGCATCCGCGTGCTCGCCGCCGTCGGATGCAATGCTCTTTCGGTTGCCGAGCACGTGCTGACGCTGGCGCTCGCCCTCGCCAAGGACGTGCGGCACCAGGACATCCGCGTCCGCCGCGGCGAGTGGGACAAGAAGGGCTACCGCGGCTTCGAGATCCACGGCCGCCGCCTCGGGCTGGTCGGCTTCGGCCAGATCGCTCAGGCCGCCGCGCGGATTGCCGCGGCGATGGGCATGGAGGTATGCGCCTTCGACCCCTTCATGCCGGACAGCGCCTTCGGCCCGGTGGCGCGTGTGGCCGATCTTGATGTCCTGCTGCGGCAAAGCGACTTCGTCAGCCTGCACACGCCTCTCACACACGAAACCCGCGGGCTGATCGGCAGGCGCGAACTCGAACTCATCGGCAGCGAAGGCTTCCTGATCAACACCGCCCGCGGCGAGGTGATCGACGAGGCGGCGTTAGTGGAGGCGTTGAAGAACGGCACCATCGCCGGCGCCGGGCTCGACACCTTCGCCACCGAGCCGCCCGGAGACGCCAACCCGCTGTGGCAACTGGGGAACGTCATCGTCACCCCGCATTGCGGCGGCGTGACGGACGACGCGCGCGCCCGGGTTTCCACCGTGACCGCCGCCAACGTTCTCGCCTACCTGAAAGGCAAGCCGGTCGAGAAACGCTACATCGTCTGCTGAATATCGTTGCGATTGAAATGCCAATAGACGTGCATGCAACGGGAAGACATCGACGCCCTGAAGAGGCACTGGCCGCTGGTGCTGGCGGCGCTGGCCGGCTGGGGCCTGGATGGATTCGACTTCACGTTGCTGATCTTCCTCATTCCCCAGTTGGGCAAGGTGTTCAACGTCACCCTGCCGGAAATGGCGTTCGTGCTGACGGCGACCGGGCTCGCCAACGTAGTCGGCACCATCGCCTGGGGCGCTGCCGCCGACAAATGGGGACGCAAGCTGCCTTTCATCGTCGCGGTGCTGTGGTTCTCCTGCCTCTGCGGCCTCAGCGGTCTTGCCTGGGGCTATGCTTCGTTTGTGGTGTTCCGCATTTTCTTCGGCATCGGTTTCGGTGGCGAGTGGAGTTCGTCGGCCGCCCTGCTGATGGAAACCTTGCCGGAATCGGCGCGGCCGCTGGCATCGGGCATCATGATGGCCGGCTACGAAATCGGGTTCCTGGCCGCGGCCTGGGTGTTCCGCGTGATCTACCCGGTAGTCGGCTGGCGCTGGATGTTTGGCATCGGCGTGCTGCCGGCGCTGCTCACCCTGTTCATCGCCATGCGCGTCAACGAATCCCCGGCGTGGCTGGCGGGGAAACACCAGCAGCAGGCGGTGGAAAAACTGAAGGTGACGCCGGCGGTGCTGCAGGGCTGGGCGTTCATGGCCTTCATCAACTTCATGCTGTGGTCGATCTTCGCCCTCTACCCGACCTTCCTCATCACCGTGCGGCATCTCACGCCGGCGGGCGTGTTCCCCTACGTCGCCACCTATTCTGTGGCCTCGATCATCGGCAAGCCTCTGGCCGGCCGCATCGTGCACCGCTTCGGTGAACGCCCGGTGCTGATCACCTACCTGCTGCTGACCATTCCCTCGACGCTGCTCTACGTCCTGAACGACAGCGCCTGGGCGATGGCGGTGGGGGCGCTGCTGATGGGCCTCGTCGCCAACAGCATCTTCGGCATCACGCCCATGTACCTGTCGCGAAGGTTCCCCTCGGCGCGACGCGGCATCGGCGTCGGCGTCGGCTACGCGATGACATCGCTCAGCGTGGGCGCGCCGTACGTGATCGCCCTGGTCTCGCCGAGCTTCGGTCTTTCCGCCTCGATGGCGCTGTTCATCGTCGCCAGCGCGGTGATTTCCATGGCGATCGCCGCGGCGAACACCGAGCGCTGGATCCCGCGGCAAGAGGCGGCCTGAGCGCCTGTTTCGCCGGAAATGGCCGGACCTCGCGGAGAGGTCCGGCCTGCCCGGCCCGGCGGACTACTTCCGGTCCACGATCTTGCCGCTGCCGGGATCGAGAGAGACGGTCGGCAGCCCCGCGCGCTTCCACGCCTGGATGCCGCCCGCCATGTGCACCTCGTGGGCGATGCCGAGCTGCTCGCACTTGCCGATCGCCTTCGCCGAGCGAATCCCCGAACCGCAGTGGAACACCACCCGGCAGCCCTCCGGCTTCGGCAGTGCCTTGGGGTCGAAAGTGGAAAGAGGGAACAACAATGCGCCATGGATGCGCTCGGCCGTGTATTCATGCGGTTCGCGCACGTCCACAAGAACTATGGAGTGCTTCTTCATCGCGTCATGAACTTCGGCCGGCGTCATTTCCTTCACCGCGCCATTCGCTGAGCCAAAACCAAACACGGAAGATTCCTTTCGTCTCACTCGGGCATATGTGGGTAATACGGACCCGTTTCCCGCACGCCTGCCCAGCGCGCTCCCGCCTTTGCGTGATCGGGACAGGCGGCGCAACCGCTCGGCATTGGCGATGTGAGGGGCCTTCTTGAGCTGATCGATAAGGACGCTCTCCCGCCGTGTCAACAGCCCCGGCCCACCCGCACATCTGCTACAGTGGCGCCGTCCCTCCCCACCGGGCGCCATGCCTGCCGCGACACCCACATCCCTGCTGCTCTCCCGACGCTTCCTTCCCCTCTTCGTTACCCAGATGCTCGGGGCGGTGAACGACAATCTGTTCAAGAACGCGCTCGGCGTGATGGCGCTGTTTCTCTCCACCCGCTACGGCGCCGGCCTGGTGGCGGTGGGGCTCGGCGTGTTCATCGCCCCCTACGTTCTGTTCTCCTCCGTCGCCGGCGAGCTTGCCGACCGCACCGACAAGGCGCGCCTGATCCGCTTCACGAAACTGTGGGAACTCGGCCTCATGCTTCTCGGCGCCGCCGGATTCCTTGCGGCCAACCTGCCACTGCTGATGGCGGTGCTGTTCGGCCTCGGCGTGCAGGCGACGTTCTTCAGCCCGCTGAAATACGGCATCCTGCCCGACCATCTGCCGGAAAGCGCTCTTGTCGCCGGCAACGGCGCCATCGAGGCAGGCACCTTCGTCGGTATCCTCGCTGGCACCATCGCCGGCAGCGCGCTGATACTTTTTCCCGAAGGTCCGCCGGTGGTGGCGGCTCTCGGCGTCACGCTCGCGGCGGCGGGCTACGCCGCCAGCCGCGCCATCCCTCCGACGAAAATCGCCGCCCCGAATCTGCGGGTTTCCCTGGCGCTCGTTCCGCGCACGCTGGCGTTGCTCCGCACCGCGCAGGCGCGGCGCGAGGTCTGGTTTTCCGCGCTCGGCATCTCCTGGTTCTGGGCGGTCGGCGCCGTCGTGCTTTCCGAACTGCCGGTCGCCGCCAAGATGCTGCTGGGCGCCGGCGGCGGCGTCATCACGCTGTTCCTCGCCGTCTTCACCGTGGGCGTAGGCGCGGGCTCGATCGGCTGCGCGCGCCTCCTCCACGGCGACGTCTCGCCCAGACTGGTGCCCCATGCCGCGCTCGGCATTGCCGCCTTCACGTTCGGCCTCGGCGTTTTTCTGCACAACGCCGGCACCATGGCCTCGCCGTCCGCCGTACTTTCCGCCTGGCGGGGGCGTGCCATTCTTGGCGACCTGTTCGCGCTGGCCGCGAGCGGCGGCATCTTCTCGGTGTCGCTCTACGCGCTGATCCAGGACATCGCCCCTCCGGCAGAGCGCTCGCGCATGATCGCGGCCAACAACGTGCTGAACGCGGCGGCCATGGTCGCGGCCTCGGCCGCCGCTGCCGGTTTCGCGTTCCTCGGCATGTCCCCGCCCTCGATTCTGCTCGCGACCGGTGCGGGCAACCTGTTCGTCTCTCTGGCGATCCTGCGCGCTCTGCCTTTCCGGTGAAGCCACCGAGGGGCTGACCGTCGTCCGCCGCAAGGCAGGGTTGCTTTTCGGGTTATTGCCCGCGCCACGCACGGCCGGCCCAGCCCCGGCCCACAACAACCGCGAGCCGGCCGGGAGAGCCGGGAAATACCGCGCAGAATACCAGGACGGCACACCTGGTAACGATAGCAGGGAGGAGCGCCCTGTCTGCGCGGAAAAGGAAAATGTCCCGGCATCAGTAGAGTCGCGAGGCATCCGCCGCGTTCGCGTGCCACCGCGGCAGCGGGTTTTTGTAATATTACCGCGCAACGTGGCGGCGATATGTCGGCATCGGAATTAATACGCCCACCTAATTCCATATTTGAGCACTGATACAAATGTCGCCGTCGCGTTGACAGCATCATCTATTGTTTTAATGGTTTCGAATTAGCAGAGATCGCGTTCGATGACATCATCCGTAAGCCAGGGTTTTCCTGTCGTCCTCGACCTTGCCGGCAGGAGCGTGCTGGTGGTGGGCGGCGGCGCGGCGGCCTTCGCCCAGTGCCGGGCGCTGGAGGCAAGCGGCGCGGAGGTACGTCTGCTCTCCCCCGATCCGGACGCGGCATTGGCCGCGATCTCCGGCGTCGCCGTGGAACGCCGCACCTTCGCGCCGGCCGATCTCGACGGCGCCGATTTCTGTATGCTGGCGCTGGAGAACCCCGCCGAGGCCCGGGCAGTGGCCGCGGAGGCGCGGAGACGCGGCGTGCTGGTCAACGCCGTGGGCCAGCTGGCGCTCGCCGCCATCGACCGCGAAAGCGCGTTGCCGCGCCAGGGGCGTGTCATCCTGGTGGGCGCCGGGCCGGGAGACGCCGCGCATCTCACGCTCGCGGCTTTGCGCGCCGTCGAAGAGGCCGACGTCATCCTCCACGACGCCCTCGTCGGCCCGGAAGCGCTGAGATTCGCCAAGACAACCGCCACGAAAATCGACGTGGGCAAGCGCTGCGGCCGCCATGCCATGAGCCAGGAGGCAATCAACGGCCTGATCGTTGCGCACGCACGCACCGGCGCACAGGTGGTGCGCCTGAAAGGCGGCGATCCGTTCGTGTTCGGCCGCGGCGGCGAGGAAGTGGAGGCGCTGCGCGCCGCCGGGCTTGCCGTCGAGGTGATCCCGGGCGTCACCGCCGCGCTGGCGGTGGCCGCACGCCTCGGCATTCCGCTGACTCACCGCGGCGTTTCGCGCTCGCTGCACCTGCTCACCGCGCACGGCCGCGACGGCGCGCTGCCGGAACAGGACTGGGTGGCGCTGGCACGCCTCGGCGGCACGCTCGCCATCTACATGGGCGCGCGCACGCTGCCCGCACTCG
>JAJXZO010000162.1 GCA_021780035.1 Pseudomonadota bacterium | reverse complement strand
TGCGCGAATACGACATCCGCGGCCGCCTCGGCCGCACGCTGCACGAGACCGATGCCTTCGCCGTCGGCCGTTGCTTCGGCAGCGTGGTCGCGCGCGAGGGCGGGCGCAGCGTGGCGGTGGGCTACGATGGCCGCACCTCCTCGCCGATGCTGGAGGCTGCACTCGTCGCCGGGCTGAAGGCGAGCGGGGCCGCGGTGGTGCGCATCGGCCGCGGGCCGACGCCGATGCTCTATTTCGCTTCCGCCACCCTGCCCGCGGACGGCGCGGTGATGATCACCGGCAGCCACAATCCGGCCGACTACAACGGCTTCAAGATGGTGCTGCGCAACAAGCCGTTCTTCGGGTCGCGCATCGCCGAACTCGGCCGCATGGCCGAGACGGGCGACGTGGTGCCCGAGGCCGCCGGCACCGAGCGCGGCGCCGATGTCTCCGACGCCTATCTGGCGCGGCTTCTGGCCGACTGGGACGGCGGCGAGCGGGCGCTGAAGGTGGTGTGGGACAACGGCAACGGCGCCGCCGGCGCGGTGCTGCCCAGGCTGCTCGAACGTCTTCCCGGCAGCCACACCGTCCTGTTTCCCGAGATCGACGGACGCTTCCCGAACCACCACCCGGACCCGACCCTGCCGCAGAACCTCCAGCATCTCATCGCCGAGGTCCGCCGCACCGGCGCCGACCTCGGCATCGCCTTCGACGGCGACGCCGACCGCATCGGCGTCGTCGATGCCGAAGGCGAGATCTTCTTCGGCGACCAGTTGCTGGTCGTGCTGGCGCGCGACGTGCTGCGGACGCACCCCGGCGCCACGATCATCGCCGACGTGAAGGCGAGCGGCGTGCTGTTCGACGAGATCGCCCGCGCCGGCGGCGTGCCGCTGATGTTCAAGACCGGCCACAGCCTGATCAAGGCGAAGATGGCGGAGATCGGCAGTCCGCTCGCGGGCGAGATGTCGGGCCACGTGTTCTTCGCCGACCACTGGTACGGCTTCGACGACGCGCTCTACGCCGCCGTGCGGCTGCTCGGCATCGTGGCGCGCATGGCGGAACCCCTGGCGGCGGTGCGCAAGGCGCTGCCTTCCGTGGTGAACACGCCGGAGCTTCGCTTCGACTGCGACGACGGGCGCAAGTTCGCGGTGATCGCCGAGGTGGCGGCCCGGCTGCGCACCGCGGGGGCAAGCGTCTCCGAGATCGACGGCGTGCGGGTGAGCACCGACGACGGCTGGTGGCTGCTGCGCGCCTCCAACACCCAGGCAGTGCTGGTGGCCCGCGCCGAGGCGGCCGACGCGGAGGGGCTCGACCGCCTGAAAGCGGCGCTCGCCGGCCAGTTGACCGCCTCGGGGCTCGCCGTCCCCGATTTCTCCCAGGCTTCCGCCGGGCACTAGTTTCCGGGCGGGGCGAGAAGCGCGGACCGGGCCGCCACGCCGGCGGCCAGCGCCTCGGTAACGGCGCGGATGCGCGGCATGTGGCGGATGTCGCTGTGCACCGCGAGCCACAGCTCGCGCGCCGGCGCCGCTGTCGGCGGCGAAAGCCGCCGCAACCCTTCGGCATCGGCGAGGTAGCGGGGTAGGCAGGCGATGCCGATCCCCGCGGCGGCGGCGGCAAGCTGCACCGAGCGGGAGTTGCTGCGCAGCACCGGGATGGCCCGTGGCAGGCAGCCGAGCAGCCAGGCCATTTCCGGCAGGTCCTGTGGCTCCTCCTGCGTCAGGATCAGCTCGTGACCCTCGCCGCCGGCGGCGAAGTCGGGCGGGCCGCGACGGTCGAGATAGGCGGCGGAGGCGTACATCCCGTGCGCCACGGTGCCGATCCGCCGCACCACCAGGTCCTGCTGCGTCAGGCGCGCCATGCGCACCGCCACATCGGCTTCGCGCCGGCTCAGGCTGAGATTCCGGTTCTCCGCCAGGAGTTCGATGGTGATGCCGGGGTGGCGCAGGCGCAGCGGCGCCAGCGCCGGGGCGAGGATGCGCGTGGCGATGGAGGCCACCGCGGTGACCCGCACCAGTCCTTCCAGGCGAACGTCGCGGCCGCTCACCTGCCGCTCGATCGCCAGCACCTCCGCCTCGATGCGCTCGGCATTGCCGAGGATCGCCTCGCCCGCCGCGGTCAGCGTGTAGCCGTGCGGCGTCTTCTGCAGCAGTTGCGAGCCGGCGCGCGCCTCGAGCGCGGCGAGCCTGCGGCCCATGGTGGGCTGATGCACGCCGCCGGCGCGGGCGGCGGCCGAGAGCGTGCGGTGGCGGGCGATGAGCAGGAAGGTGCGGAGGTCGTCCCAGCTTTGCATATCTGCGCTTTCGCATACTGAATGTGCCATTATGGCAGAGTGCAATGCGGAAACGGAAGTCCTACCTGTTCCCCGTGCCGCTACGGCGGCTTCACGGAACCAAGGAGAATTCAATGACCGATCCACGCGACTGGGGCGCCCTGTTGCTCAGGCTCACGCTTGGCGGGCTGTTTCTCGCCCACGCCGGTCTCAAGCTGTTCGTCTTCACTCCCGCCGGCACGGCGGCCTATTTCGCCTCGCTCGGGCTGCCACCCGCCTTCGCCTATCTCACCATGACGGCGGAAATCTGCGGCGGCCTCGCGCTCATCGCCGGCGTCTACACGCGGCTGGTGGCGCCGGCGATGACGTCGGTGCTGCTCGGCGCCATCGTCTTCGTGCACGCGGCCAACGGCTTCTGGTTCACCGCCAAGGGCGGCGGGTGGGAATATCCGGCGTTCTGGGTGGTGGCGCTGCTGGTGCAGGCGCTGCTCGGCCCCGGCCTGTATGCGCTGCGTCTGCCGGGCCGTCTGCGTCTGGCCACGGCCTGAGCGGGGAGGACCGCGTTATGCCACCGGCCCTGTTCCTCAGCCACGGCTCGCCGATGCTGGCGCTCACCGGCGGGCCGGCACGGGATTTCTTCGCCGGCCTGCCCGCGCTCGTCGGACGTCCGAAGGCCATCGTCGTCGCCTCCGCGCACTGGGAGACCGCCTACCCGATGGTGACGGCGGCTTCCCGCCCCGGCACCATCCACGACTTCGGCGGCTTTCCCGCGCCTCTCTACGCGCTCCGCTACGACGCTCCGGGCGATCCGGCACTGGCCGAACAGGTCCTCGACCTGCTCGGCGCCGCCGGGCTCCAAGCCTCCCGCAATGAGCGGCGGGGGCTCGACCACGGCGCCTGGATGCCGTTGCTGCTCGCCTGGCCCGAGGCCGACATCCCGGTGCTGCAGGTTTCGGTGCAGGGCCACCTCGGCCCCGCGCACCACCTGGAGGTCGGCCACGCCCTGGCGCCCCTGCGCGAACAGGGGGTGCTGCTGATCGGCTCCGGCAGCTTCACCCACGACCTCTCCCGCTACCTCGGGCAGGCGGATGATGCACCGGAGACGCCGGACGTGGCCGCCTTCGCCGCCTGGATGGAGGGTGCGCTGCTGGAAGGCCGCCGGTGCGACCTGCTCACCTATCGCCATCGCGCTCCGTTCGCGGAAGTCGAGCATCCGACCGAGGAGCACCTGCTGCCGCTGTTCTTCGCCCTCGGCGCCGGCGGGGAGGGGGCGCGCGCCGAGCTCCTGCACAGTAGCGTGAGTTACGGTGTGCTGCGCATGGACGCTTACGCCTTCCGCTAGCGCCGCTCCTCTCGCCGGCTGTAGGCTCCACCACCCCGGTTCGCCGCAACGGCGGCCGGGGTGGTGCCGTGCCGGGGAAGGATCGTACCATGCCGCAGCCGCCGCCCGCCCAGCCGGGCCAGCGCGAGGAGGAGATCGACACCCCCGCGCTTCTCATCGATCTCGACGCCTTCGAGGCCAACCTCGACCGCATGGCCGCACGCGTCGCCGCGACCGGCGCCAGGCTCCGCCCGCACGCCAAGACGCACAAATCGCCGGTGATCGCTGGGTTGCAGATGGCCCGCGGCGCTGTTGGCCAGTGCGTGCAGAAGGTGGCGGAGGCCGAGGTGCTGGCCTGGGGCGGCATCCCCGACATCCTGGTTTCCAACGAGGTGGTGGGCGCCGCCAAGCTCTCGCGTCTCGCCGCGCTCGCGCCGATCGCCGAGGTGGCGCTCTGTGTCGACCATCCGGCGCAGGTGGCATCCATCGAGGCGGCCGCGCGCGACGCCGCCCGCAGGCTCACCGTGCTGGTGGAGATCGACGTCGGCGGCGGCCGCTGCGGCGTGGCGCCGGGGGAGGCGGCGGTCGAACTGGCGGCGGCCATCGCTGCCAGCCCGCATCTGCGCTTCGGCGGCCTGCAGGCCTACAACGGCCGCGCCCAGCATCTGCGCACGCCCGGGGAACGGCAACACGCCATCGCCGCTACCGTGGACGATACGCGCCGCACCGTGGCACTGCTGCGCCACAAGGGTCTCGAGTGCGCGATCGTCGGCGGCGGCGGCACCGGCACCTTCGAACTCGAGGCGGCCTCCGGCGTGTTCAACGAGTTGCAGGCCGGCTCCTACGTGTTCATGGACGCCGACTACGACCGCAACCTCGGCGAGGATGGCCTGCCGGTCGCCCGTTTCCACCAATCCCTGTTCGTGCTGGCCACCATCCTCAGCCAGCCCTGCCCGGGCCGCGCCGTGGTCGACGCCGGGCTGAAGGCGGTGGCGACCGATTCCGGCCTGCCACTTCCCTGGCGGCATCCGGAGTGGCGCTACACCGGCGCCTCCGACGAGCACGGCAAGATCGAGTTCGCCGCGGAAGCGCCGGCGCCGAAGCTCGGCGAGAAGCTGCGGCTGGTGCCGGGACACTGCGACCCGACGGTGGCGCGGCACGACTGGTACGTGGGCGTGCGCGGCGGAAGGGTGGAATGCCTGTGGCCGGTGGCGGCGCGCGGCGCGCAGGCATAAAGCCCGCGCGCCGGCCGCACGGGGGAAACCCCTCAGGCGGCGAGTTTCTCCAGCATCGGCGTCTGCTGCTTGCGCAGCAGGTCGCGGTAGATGCCGGGGCGGTTGGCGAGCACGGCCGGCGGGCCGTCCTCCACCACGCGACCCTCGTCCATCACCACGATGCGGTCGAAGTTCTGCAGCGTCGACAACCGGTGGGCGACGGCGATCACCGTCCGCCCCTGCATCAGGTGGTCAAGGGCCACCTGGATCGCGCGCTCGCTTTCCGAGTCGAGGGCGCTGGTGGCCTCGTCAAGCAGCAGGATCGGCGTGTCCTTCAGGAGCGCGCGGGCGATGGCCAGGCGCTGCCGCTGTCCGCCGGAAAGCATCACGCCGCGGTCGCCGACGGTGGTGTCGAAGCCTTCCGGCAGCAGGTCGATGAACTCGCGGCAGCGCGCCACGGTGGCGGCCTGCAGCACGTCCTCCTCGGTGGCGTCCGGGCGGGCGTAGCGGATGTTCTCCATCACCGAGCGATGGAACAGCGAGATGTCCTGCGGCACCACCGAGATCGTCGTGCGCAGGCTCTCCTGGGTGATGCGGGCAATGTCCTGCCCGTCCACCAGCACCCGGCCGGCCTGCACGTCGTAGAAGCGTTGCAGCAGCGCCAGCACGGTGGATTTGCCCGCGCCCGAGGCGCCGACGAGGCCGACGCGCTGGCCCGGCTCGATGA
>JAJXZO010000136.1 GCA_021780035.1 Pseudomonadota bacterium | reverse complement strand
TCATCGGCCCCACCGCGCCGGGTTCGACAAAACGGGACTGCAGCACTTCGATCGCCGGGTGGAAGGCAGCGATGGCATCGGCCACCTCCTCGCGCGAGTAGGGCGTGGCGCGCGGCGGCAGGTCGCGGGAGATGCGCACCGCGACCTCGGATTCGACGCCGCGCAGCGTGAACACCTTGCCGGAAAGCGCCGCCGGGCTGGCGAGAATGCCGGCGGCGGGCAGCGGCCCGCAATAGGGCGAGCCGTCCGGCTGGAACGGGCTCACCTTCCAGCCGCCGATGGCGGGAAAGGTCTTCGCCACCGCACGCTGGATGGCGTAGGCGCCGGCCCGGTCCACCGGACGCAGCACCTCCGGCAGGTCCGTGAGAAGCCTGGCGGGATCGCGCCGTGCCGCCAGCAGCAGGGCGGCGGCTTTTTCGACAGTCTCGGACATCGCACGTTTCTCCTTTCTGTGCCCGGGGCAGCGGCATCGCTCCCGCGGCGCCGGGCAGGGACATGGCGGAAAGGCTAGCTCGGGAAGTCGGCGGCGAGGCTCGTTTCCCGCCAGGCCTCGATCTTCGCCAGCCGCTCCTTCAGGCTGGAGGTGGCGCCGTTGTAGGCGATCGCCCCCAGCACCAGGTGCCGGGGCGGCTCGGCGATCTCGGTGACGCGGATCATCGCCTCGCCAGCCCGCACCGGGTCGCCGGGCTGCTTGCCGCTGAGTTCGGCCATGCTCTTCTCGCGCGCTCCGACGGTCTCCGCATATTCGGCGATGCGGGTCGGCGTGCGGCGCATCGAGCGGCCGGCCCAGTCGGTGCGGAACGGCCCCGGCTCCACGCACGTCACCTTCACGCCGAAGGGCCCGCACTCCGCGGCCAGCGCATCCGCCCAGCCTTCGACCGCGTGTTTGGTCGCCGCGTAGTAGCTGGTGCTCACGAAGCCCATGAAGCCGGCGAGCGAGGTGACGCTGAGGACATGCCCGCGCCGGCGCTGCCGCATGCCCGGCAGCACGGCGCGCGTCACCGCGAACAGGCCGAAGACGTTGGCGTCGAACATGGCGCGGATCTCCGCCTCGTCGCCTTCCTCGGCGGAGGACTGGTAGCCGTAGCCCGCGTTATTCACCAGCACGTCGATTCCGCCGAACCGCGCCTCGGCCGCGCCCACGGCCGCGGCGATCTGCGCGGGCCGGGTGACGTCGAGCGCGACCGCCAGCGTGCGCTCGGGCGCGACGGCGACCAGATCGGCCACGCCGGCGGGATCGCGAGCGGCGACGACCGTGCGCCAGCCCCGGACGATGACGAGCTTCGCCAGTTCCCGGCCGAAGCCGGTGGAACAGCCGGTGATGAACCAGACGGGGGTGTCGTTCGCTGCCATTTGCTCTCGTGTCCTGTTACGATTCGGGGAAGAATTGCTCTTTCCTGCCCGCATGCACAAGGGCGCCACCCCCCGCAGGGGGGACCGGCGTTGCGCGCGCCGCCGCACTCGGAGATAAGGGCGCAAGCCCCCCAACGACGGGGATCGAGGAGAGCGGGCGTGCGCGAGTTGCGGATCGGCATCATAGGCGCCGGACATTTCGGCAGGTTCCATGCGCTGAAGGTCGCCGCTTCGCCGCGCGCCACGGTGGCCGGCATCTGCGACCGCGACGCCTCCCGCGCCGCCGCGGTCGGCCGCGAGGTGGGAGCCCCCGCCCTCGCATGGCCGGAACTGCTCGCGCGCGCCGATGCCGTGGTGGTCGCCACCCCCGCCGAAAGCCACTTCGCCTACGCCGCCGAGGCCTTGCGCGCCGGCCGCCACGTGCTGGTGGAAAAGCCGATGGCCTCGACGCTCGCGGAGGCGGAGGAGCTTTCCGCCATCGCCGAATCGAGCGGCCTCGTCTTCCAGGTCGGACACCTGCTGCGCTATTCCGCCGAGCACCGGGCGATCAGTTCGCGCATGCAGCGGCCGGTCTATATCGAGTGCATCCGCGTCGCCCCGTTCAAGCCGCGCGGCACGGACGTTTCCGTGGTGCTCGACCTGATGATCCACGACATCGACCTCGTCCTCGCCCTGGTGGACAGCCCGATCTCGGCGGTCGATGCGGTGGGCGCCACGGTGGCGAGCGAACACGAGGACATCGCCAACGCCCGCCTGCATTTCGCCAACGGCTGCGTGGCGACCATCACGGCCAGCCGCATCAGCCTGAAGACGGAACGGAAGATGCGCCTGTTCAGCCAGGAAGGCTACATGTCGGTCGATTTCGTGGCGCGCAAGCTGGTGATGATCGGCCGCGAGCGGGGGCTGCCGATTCCGGGAACGGGCGGCGGCCGGCTCGAGGAACTGACCTGGAAGGACCACGATTCGATGGAAGCGGAACACGCCGCCTTCGCCGCCTCGATCCTCGACGGCGCTCCGGTCATCGTCAGCGCCGCCGCCGGCAGGCGTGCGCTGGAGGCGGCGCTGATGGTGGGCGAAAGCATGCAGGCCAACCGCCTGCGCGCCGAAGACTCCGGCCTGATCCGCCGCCAGCCACGCCCGGGCGCCTGAGCGAGCGACGCGCGGCCCGCCACAACGCCCCGCACGGGGTCAGCCCTGGTCGGCTTCCTGGTGCCGGAGGTGCCAGAGACGCTCGTGCGCGGCCACCAGACTCTCGATGGTGCGGCGGCGGTTGCCGTCTGGGTGCTGCGGCCGGCGGTTCAGCATCGTCTCCAGGATATGCAGCAGTTGCTCCGCCACCTCGAAATCGGCCTGATCGCACGCATGGTGGAACGCGATCAGAATCTTGTCGGAAAGCCGACGGCTGTAGCGCGGGGCTCCCGCACCGCCTTCCCGGGCCGTTGCATCACTTTCATTCACCTGCCGAAGCGCTCCTCAATTGTTGCAACCTATCTCTCTGGTTACTTATTGCAATGCATTTGCTGCTATCAACGATAGCGGCTTCGTTCGCCTCATACACCTTAATTCCGGAGGCGGCAAACGGCGCGCTTGCCGCCGCTCCTCCCGGCCTGCACAAGTCATCCCCGCGCCGCCACGCCGGCGGCCGCCCTTCGCCCACGGGTATCGATGGAACCGCTCGCGCTTTACCTCCACTGGCCGTTCTGCCTCTCCAAGTGCCCGTACTGCGACTTCAACAGCCACGTGCGCCCCGAGGCGGACGGCGCCCGATTCGTCGCCGCGCTCGGTCGCGAACTCGCCTTCGAGGCGGCGCGACTCGGTCCAAGGCAACTGGTTTCCATCTTCTTCGGCGGCGGCACGCCGAGCCTGATGGACCCCGGCGCCGTCGCCTCGCTGATCGAATCCGCCTGCCGGCTGTGGACCCCCGCGGCCGACCTCGAAATTACCCTGGAAGCGAACCCGACCAGCGCCGAGGCCGCCCGCCTCGCCCGGTTCCGTGCGGCGGGGGTGAACCGCCTCTCGCTTGGCGTGCAGGCGCTCGACGACGCCGCGCTCGCTGCCATCGGCCGCCGCCATTCGGCCGCCGAGGCGCGCGCCGCCATCGAGTCCGGCCGCGAACTTTTCCCCCGCTTCTCCTTCGATCTCATCACCGCCCGCCCCGGCCAGACGCCGGCCTCCTGGCGGCAGGAACTGCGCGGCGCGCTTTCGCTCGCGGCAGACCACCTTTCCATCTACGAACTGACCATCGAGCCGGGGACCGCGTTCGCCCGCCGCTACCGCCCGGGAGAGGCGCCGCTGCCGGCAGCGGAAACCCAGGAAGCGCTTTACGAAATCACCGGCGAGGAGGCCGCCCGCCGTGGTCTCGCCGCATATGAAGTCTCCAACTACGCGCGTCCGGGCGGCGAATGCCGCCACAACCTGCAATACTGGCGCTACGGCGAATACGCCGGCATCGGCCCCGGCGCGCACGGGCGCATCGGCAAGGCTGGCACGCTCCGCGCCATCGCGCGCCACCGCCAGCCCGACCGCTGGCTCGCGCAGGTGGAGCGCCTCGGCCACGGCATCGCCGAGCAGGAACCCCTCTCGTTCCGGGAGCGCGGCCGCGAGGCGCTGCTGATGGGGCTGAGGCTTGCCGAGGGCGTCGACGCCGAGCGCTTCGCCGCCCGCACCGGCGGAAGCCTTGCCGAGGCGCTGGAGCCCGGCGTGCTGGAGGCGGCGGTCGCGGCCGGCTACCTGGAGATCTCCGACCAGACGCTGCGTGCGACGAACGTCGGGCGACGGCGGCTCGACGCGCTGCTGGCGACACTGCTGCGCTAGGCTATAGAAGCGGGCTCGTTTGCAACCGGGAAGGAACACGGGTGCTTACCTCCAAACTCTGCCGCGCCGAGGATTTCCGCAGCGACTGGGTTCTCACCTGGGAACGTGCGCTGCGCGACGACCCCGCCCGGCCGACGGGGCGCCTCGACTTCCTCGACCGCAAGCTCTGGGAGTGGTGCGCGATCGCCCGGGCGCTGGAGGAACGCGACATGCTGCGTCCCGGCCGCCGGGGCTGCGGCTTCGCCGTCGGCCGCGAGCCGCTCGCGTCGGCCTTCGCCGTCCGCGGCGTATCGGTGCTGGCCACGGACGGCCCGGAAGCGGCCGAGCACTGGGGGCCGAGCGGCGAGCACGCCGCCTCCCTGGACGCCGTCTTCAATCCGGGCATCATCGATCGCGCCGCGTTCGACGCGCGCGTCCGCCACCAGATGGTCGATATGCGCGATCTCGGCGCGCTTCCGGACGGCGGCTTCGATTTCCTGTGGAGTTCCTGCGCGCTCGAGCACCTGGGCTCGCTCGAGGCCGGGCTCGAGTTCGTGCGCGCCGCGATGCGGCTGCTGCGCCCTGGCGGCGTGGCGGTGCACACCACCGAGTTCAACATCTCCTCCGACACCGCGACGGTGGAGCGGGGCGACAACGTTCTTTATCGCCGCCGCGACATCGAGGCCCTCGCCCTCCGGGTCCGCTTCGAGGGAGCGGCCCTGCTGCCGCCGGATTTCGATCCCGGCCACGAGCCCGACGATCTCGCCTTCGACGTCGCGCCCTATTATTCCCACGGGCGCCCACACATGAAGCTGCTGCTGAACGGATACGTCGCCACGTCGATGCTGCTGGTGCTGCAGCAGGGCGTCCGCCCGCCGATGCCGGTCGCACCGCCGCCACCTCCCGCGCCCGAACCACCTCCCGAACCGGAGTCGCCTGCCGCGCCGGAGCCGCGGTTGTGTCTCCCCCGCCGCGTACTGCGGCGGTGCCGGCGGCTGTTCGGGTGCTGCGCCGCCCGCTGACGCAGGCTCAACCCTCGGCCGGCGGTGGCCGGCTGCCGTGGGCGAGGGCGAGCGCGCGGGCATAAACGATCTTCCGCGGTTGTCCGGTGGCCGCCGTCACCTCCGCCACCGCCTGCTTCAGACTGCCCCTGGCCAGCGCCGCCGCGAGCAGCGAGTCGATGTCCGGGGCGGGCGCGGCCTCGGCTTCCGCCGGACCCACCACCACGGTGATCTCGCCGCGGGGCGGCGCGGCGGCGTAGCGCGCGGCGAGAACATCGAGAGGCGCGCGCACCACCTCCTCGAACCGCTTGCTGAGTTCGCGCGCGACCGCCGCCGGACGCGGGCCGAGCAGCATGGCGAGATCGGAGAGCGTTTCCGCCAGCCGGTGCGGCGCCTCGTAGAACACCAGCGTGGCCGAGAGCCCGG
>JAJXZO010000237.1 GCA_021780035.1 Pseudomonadota bacterium | reverse complement strand
TGCCGCCCGGCATCACCGAGGGACAGGTGCTGCGGCTGAAGGGCCAGGGTGAGCCGGGTGCGCGCGGCGGCGCCGCGGGAGACGCGCTGATCGCCATCCACATCGAGCCGCATCCGCTGTTCCGACGCGAGGGCAACGACATCCACTTCGAGGTGCCGGTGAGCCTTGCCGAAGCGGTGCTAGGCGGGCGCATCGCCGTACCCACGCCTTCGGGGCCGGTGACGGTGAAGGTGCCGCGCCATTCCGACAGCGGCACGAAGCTGCGGCTGCGCGGCAAGGGCGTGGCCGCGCACGGCGGGCAGCCGGCCGGCGACGCCTACGTGACGCTTGCCGTGCGCGTCGGCCCGGCGGACGCGGCGCTGGAGACGTTCGTCGAGGGTTGGGCCGCAGGGAAGCGGCGCAACCCGCGCGAAGGCCTGAAGGGAGCGTGAGGGGGCGCCGCTTCCCGCTCCCGCTTACCGGTAGGACTGTTCCAGGATCTTGACGCAGTCGTCCTCGGACAGCGGCGCCGGATCGCAGGCGAACAGCCCTCCCATGGTGTCGGCCGCGTTCCGGGCATAGCGGCGGAGATCGTCGCGGCGGACGCCGTAGTCGGACATGCGCAGCTCGGCGACCCCGCATTTGTGCTGCAACGCCGCCAGAGCCTCGACGAAGTCGCCCGCCTTGGTGGCATCGCTCATCCCGAGCGCCTTCGCCATGGCCACCATCCTGTCGTCGCAGGCGTGGACCTCGGCGAAGTGCCGGTAGTAGGCGAGGCTGAGCATGATCAGCCCGGCACCGTGGGCAAGGCTCGGGTGGTGCGCGCTGAGCGCGTGTTCCAGGGAGTGCTCGGAGGTGCAGCTCGACGTGGACTCAACCATGCCCGCCAGCGTGTTGGCGAGCGCCACGGCCTCGCGGGCCGCGAGGTTAGCGCCGTCCTTCACCGCGGTGGGAAGGTGCGCGCCGATCAGCTCGATCGCCTTCAGCGCATAGAGATCGCTGACCGGCGAGGCGGCCTTGCCGAAGTAGCCCTCGGTGCTGTGGAACAGGGCGTCGAACCCCTGGAACGCGGTGAGCTGCGGCGGCACGCTGACCATGAGTTCCGGATCGACGATGGAGAGCACCGGGAAGGTGCTGTCGAAGCCGAAGCCGATCTTCTCGTTCGTGTCCTCCTTGGTCACCACCGCCCACGGGTCGGCCTCCGTGCCGGTGCCCGCCGTGGTGGTGATGGCCACCACCGGCAGCGGCGCTTTCTGCATCGGCAGGCCCTTGCCCGAGCCGCCGCCGATGTAGTCCCACAGGTCGCCCGGGTTGGTGGCCATCACGGCGATGGCCTTCGCCGCGTCGATGCTGCTGCCGCCGCCGAGCCCCACCACGAAATCGGCGCCGCTGGCGCGGGCGGCGGCGGCGCCGCGGGTGATGTTCCCTTTCGTCGGATTGGGCTGGATCTCGTCGAAGACGGCGGTCTGCACGCCGGCCTCGGCCAGTTGCGCCTCGACGCGGGCGAGATAGCCGTTGCCGCGGGTCGTCTTGCCGGCGGAAATGACGATCAGCGCCTTCCTGCCCGGAAGCGCCTGCCTGTGCAGTTCCTTGAGCTGGCCGACGCCGAACAGGATGCGGGTGGGAATGAAATGGCTGAAAGGCATGTCTTTTGTCTCCTCGGTGTCGTTGCCGCCGGGCACGGGACAACGATTTCCCGCCGGCGCCGCGCCCGGCCCGGAACTGGTTCGGGGGAAGGCTAGCCTCCGGGACGTGCCGCAAGTCAAGGGTGGCGGCCGGGGGAGGGCCGCCGGTTCCCGTCGGCATTTTCCGTTGGCAAGCGCCGCCTCTCCTGAAATCATGCGAGCCGATTCCCTGGGGGGAGGGCGCGCGTGGCGAGTATCGACGATTTCGACCGCATTGAGATGCATGTGGGCACGGTAATCGACGCGCGGCCGCTGGCCGAGGCGCGCAAGCCCTCGCTCGCGCTGTGGATCGACTTCGGCGCGAGCCTCGGCGTGAAGCGCTCGGCGGCGCAGATCACCGTGCACTACCGGCCGGACCTGCTGATCGGCCGGCAAGTGGTGGCGGTGACGAACTTTCCTCCACGGCGCATCGCCGGCTTCGAGAGCGAGGTGCTGACGCTGGGTGTCGCCGACGACGACGGCGCCGTGGTGCTGCTGCGCCCCGACTTCCAGGTTCCCAACGGCGGACGGATTTTCTGAGATGCCAAGCCATTTCTACACCGTGACCTGGGACCAGCTGCACCGCGACGCCCGCGCGCTCGCCTGGCGGCTGATCGACCGGGGACCCTTCAAGGGCATCGTCGCCATCACGCGCGGCGGGCTGATCCCGGCGGCGATCGTCGCGCGCGAGATCGAGGTGCGCCTCGTGGAGAGCGTCTCGGTGGCCAGCTACGGCCGGGGCGCGGCGGACGAGACCGAACTCGGCCACGCCGAGGTGATCAAGCCGCCTGTCGCCGCCGGCGACGGCGAGGGCTTCCTGCTGATCGACGACCTGGTGGACACCGGCACCACGGCACGGCTGGTGCGCAAGCTGCTGCCGAAAGCGCACTTCGCCACGGTGTACGCGAAGCCGGCCGGCAAGGCGATGGTGGACACCTTCATCACCGAGGTGAGCCAGGACACCTGGATTTTGTTCCCCTGGGACACCGAGCCGCAGTTCGCCGTGCCGCTGGCGCGGCGCGACAAGCCGCCGGAGGTCTGAGGCGCCGCCCGGGCTTCTACGGAACCGCCATGCGGGCCGAGTTTGAGCCTTCGAGGTCGAGGTTCGCCTCCTGCTCGATCAGCAGCGCCTGCACTTCCGCCGCGTCCAGTTGCCGCGGCTCGACGCCGCGCCGGATCGCCACCGCCGCCGCCGCCCCGGAGGCATGGCCAATGGCGAAGGCCGTTCCCTGCACGCGGAGCGATCCGTGCGCCGCGTGCGAGGCGGAGATGTTGCGTCCGCTGAGCAGCAGGCCGTCCAGGCCCTTGGGAACGAGGCAGCGCAGCGGGATGTCGTACGGGCCCTTCGGCTTGATCCAGGTACTGCCGCCGGCGGTGTAGCCCTTGCTGCCGGTGGGATCGTGAATGTCGACGGGGAAGAAGCCGCGCGCCACCACGTCGGGGAAGCGGCGGCCCTCCACCACGTCCTCCTGCTGCAGCAAGTATTCGCCGATGATGTGGCGGCTCTCGCGCACGCCGACCTGCGCGCCGGTGGACGAGACATAAGCGTTCTCGAAGCCCGGCAGGTAGCGGTGGGCGAAGTCGGCGAGCGCCATCGCCTGCCGCCTTCCCTCGAGTTCGGCGGCGGTGAACTGGTCGGCGTCGGTGCCGCGCAGCTTGCCGATGCGGGTGGAGTTGAAGACGATCACGCCCTCGCGCATGGTGCTTTGCAACAGCACCGTGTCGCGGCCGATGTCGAAGCCCTCTTTCTTCTTGGCCTCGGCGACGGCGCGGCGGAAGCCCTGGGCGACGAAGTAGCGCTGGTTGAGCCAGGGCGGCAGCGGCTGGCGGGGATAGAGGTTCGAGGTCCACTCGAAGTCGTCGGGCGTGGAGTCGATGTAGGCCTTCAGGCGGCCGGTGTCGACGTTCGCCATCTCGAAGAACATCGTCATCGGCTGGGCGAGTTCGTCGCCCGGACGCCCCCACTGGAAGGGCGCGCCGGCGCGGGCTGCCACGTCGCCGTCGCCGGTGGCATCCACCACCAGGCGCGAACGCAGCGCCAGCCGGCCGGACTTGTTCGTCACCTCGAGGCCGCGGACGGCGCCGTTCTCGACGATGGCGTCGGCGACGAAGCTGTGCAGCAGCAGCCGCACGCCCGCCTCCGTGGCCATCTCGAAGGCGACTTGCTTGTAGATTTCGCGATCGAAATAAGCCATGTAGGAGCCGGAGCCGTATTCCGGCACGCACTTCAGATGGCCGGTGCTGCCGCCGGCGGCGATCAGCCGGTCGATCAGCTGCTGCGGGATGCCGACGGTGATCTGCTGGTCGTCGTAGTGGAACGGCGAGAACGGCCCCACCGAGGCGACGGTGGCCATGCCGCCAAGGAAGCCGTACTGTTCCACCAGCAGCGTGCGCGCCCCCCCGCGGGCGGCGGCGAGGGCGGCGATCAGTCCGGCGGGACCGCCACCGGCGACGACGACATCGGATTCGCTGTGCAGCACCGGGTCCATCGGAAGTGTCTCCTCAGGTGTGGGCGTTGTAGGCGGCGGCGGCCGCGTCGAGCGCCGCCTTCGGATCGGCGGTGCCGAGGATCACCTTCTGGATCGCCTCGGCGACGCCGGCGGCGAGCTTCGGGAAATCGGACGGCATGGGTTCCAGGCGGCCGTATTTGTGCGCGTAGTCGGCCCAGGCGGACATTTCCTTCCCCTGGGCGGTGGTGGTGAAGTAGGCGTCCTTGTAGGCGCTGATGCGGCTCGGCATCTCGGCCGCCTTGGCGAAGGCGAGCTGGGAGGCCGGAGACAGGTGGTGCATGATGAAGGCCCAGGCGCCGTCGGCGTATTTCGTGTTGGCGCCGATGGTCAGCGTCTGCGAGGCGAGCCGCGCCGGCGTGGGCGCGCCGGAAACGAAGCCCGGAATCGGCGCCGTCAGCAGCGTGTCGCGGGTGATCGCCGAATCGCGGGCGGCGGAAACCCGGTAGCTGCCGCCGATGGTCATCGCCGCCGTTCCTGCCTTGATGGACGAGAGCGCGTCGTCGGCGTTCATGGTGACGACATTGGCGCCCATGCCGTGGTATTTCTTCACCAGGTCGCGCAGATAGGACAGCACGCGCTCGCCCGCGGCACTGTTGAAGATGGCCTTGCCGTGGGCGTCGAGCAGGTCGCCGCCCGCGTCCCACAGAAGCGGCGTGAAGGTTTCGATCGCTCCGGCGCCGAGCTCGCTGCTGGAGGCGCCCATGACGAAACCCATGACGTTGCCTGCGGAAAGCTTGCCCGCCGCCACCGCCATCTCCTCGAGCGTGCCCGGCACCGCGAGGTCCGCCTTCCGCAGCAGGTCGCTGCGGTACCACAGCAGCCACACCCGGCATTCCCACGGCAGCGCCATGACGTGGCCGCCGTAGTTCATGAACTTCAGCGGCACGACGAAGTCGTTCCGTTCGGCCGCCGGCATCGTCGCCACCCTGGCGTCGAGCGGCTGGATGGTGTGGGCGCTGACGTGAAGCGGCAGCAGGTCGGTGTAGACGTTCAGGATGTCGGGGCCCTGGCCGGCGGCGGTCGCCTGGATCACCATGTTGTCGATCTGGCCGTAGTTGATCGACTGTACCTCGACCTTGTAGCCCGACGAGCCGGCGTTGAAGGAGTCGACGATGCCGCGCAGCGCGATCGTGCGCGGGTCGTTGCCGGTGATGGGCAGGAATGTCCACATCTTGAGGGTGACGGGCGCGGCCTTGGCCTGCCCGGAGCCGAGACCGAGGGCCGCCATCGAAGCCATGCCGGCGAGATAGGTGCGGCGACGCATGGGTGTTCCTTCCCTGCTGGTGTTATCGGTCACGAGTGCACGCTCAGCCTTTCACCGCGCCGGCCATCAGCCCTTCCACCAGGTGGCGTTGCAGCAGGAAGAAGGCCACGACCACCGGCGCCAGCGCGATCAGCGTGGCGGCCATCAATTGCCCCCACTGGATGCCGTAGTTGGAGATGTAGGTGTAGAGCCCCACCGACAACAGTCTCCGCGAGTCGGAGATGGTGAGGGTGAACGTGATCAGGAAGTCGTTCCAGACGAAGACGATGACCATGATCGCGCCCGACAGGATGCCGGGGCGCGCCATGCGCAGCGTGATGGTGTAGAAAGCCCGGAGCCGGCTGCAGCCGTCGATCCACGCCGCCTCCTCGATGTCGCGCGGGACGGATTCGAAGAAGCCCTTCAGCAGCCAGATGAGGATGGGCACGTTCCAGGCCGAGTAGACGATGACCTGTCCGGTGAAGCTGTTGTAGAGGCCGCTCATCACCGAAAGATGATAGAGCGGCACCAGGATGGCAATACCAGGGATCATCGAGGTGGCGAGCAGAGCGACGAGCAGCGCCGAGCGGCCGGGGAAGCGATGCCGCGCGATGGCGTAGGCGGCGTGGGTGCCGATCGCGAGGCTGATGAGGAGCGACAGGCCGGTGACGATCAGGCTGTTGCGGAAATATATGGGCAGCGCCGACTGTTCCAGCACCTGGCGGATGCTTTCCAGCGTCGGCGGGTGCGGCAGCCAGTTCGGCGGATAGGCGAGCAGTTGGCCGGCCGGCTTCAGCGCCGTGGACAGGCACCATAGCGCCGGGCCGACGGCGAGCAGCGAGGCGGCGAGCAGCACCGCCACCGAGGCGAATTTCGCCGCCGACCGGCGCCTCACGGCTCGCCTCCGCGCAGCGCCCGCATGTAGACGAGGCTGAACAGCACGTTGATCGCCGTGAGCACCATGCCGAGCGCGGCGCCCTTGCCGATTTCCCAGTTCTGGAAGCTCATCTTCAGCACGGTGACGGCCAGCGTCTCCGTGCCATTCAGCGGTCCGCCGCCGGTCAGCACGTAGATCAGCGTCACCATGTTGAGATAGAGAAGGGTGAGCTGGATGATGACCACCAGGGCAGTGGGGCGGATCATCGGCGCGGTGACGTGCGCGAAGCTGCCCCAGCGCGAGGCGCCGTCGACGCTCGCGGCCTCGTAGAGCTCCTTCGGCACCGTCTGCAGCGCGGCGAGAAACAGCAGGGTGGCGAGCGGGTAGCTCGCCCAGACGTTGATGCCGATCAGCGTGGCCATGGCGCCCGCGGGCGAGGCGAGCACGGCGATGCGGTGGCCGGCGAGAAGCTGCAGCAGATAGGTGAGCGCGCCGTAGTCGCCGTTCAGCAGCCAGCCCCAGACGAGGGCGGTGATGGTCTGCGAGGTGACCCACGGCATGATGATGAGGGTGCGGAACAGGCCGCGCCCGGGGATCGGCCGGTTCAGCAGGATGGCGAGGCCCATGCTGTAGGGCAGCACCAGCGCGAGCGAGAACGCGGTGTAGATCAGCGAGTTGCGGCCGTCGCGCCAGATGCCGGGATCGAAGGCGAGGGCCACGTAGTTGCGCAGGCCGATGAAGGCGCCGACCTGCGCGTAGCTCGTGGCGTGCACGCTGAGGCTGACGGCGTCGAAGATCGGGTAGATGGAAACCACCGCCACGAAGGCGACCGCCGGCAACAGGAACGCCGCCGGCAGCGCGGCGTTGCGCCATTTTCGTGCGCGCGGGCGCAAACCGCCCCTGGCCGCGGCAGGAGCCGCACCAGAATTCACGAGCGCACCTCTGGCACAATTGTGCACAAAGACGCAATTCCCCCAAGAAGAATGCGGGCTTCGTCAAATAAGGCATGGCCGCATTTTGTATCGGCGAGCCGATCACATAGAGCTTGTGTATGTCAAGCGCAGAACTCGGGATGGCGTCTGCGCCGCAGCCGGCGCTACCAGCGGAATTCCGGAATGACCGCCACTGGGGCGAGGCCGGCCGCCCGCGCCGCCGCTTCCGCTGCCGCGTCGCTTTCCAGGTGGTGGGCGTGGATGCCGCCCAGAACCCAGCAGGCATCGATGCCCACGCCCGTCGCACCGGCGACGTCGGTGCGGAGCGCGTCGCCCACCGCCAGCACGCGGCTTTTGTCCACGCCGAGCATGGCGAGCACGGGGCGGTAGATGGCGGGATCGGGCTTGCCCACCCAGCGCACGAACCCGCCTGCCGCGCCGTAGCGCTGGGCGAGCGTGCCGGCGCACACGATCCGCTGGCCGCCGCGGATCACTTCGAGATCGGGGTTGGCGCAGAGCATCGGCAGGTTTGCCCGGCGCGCCTCCCGCAGATCCGCATCGTAGGCGGCCGGGTCGGTGGGGCTGCGGAGGTCGTCGGGGCCGGTGTTGAGCAGGAAGTCGGCGTCCTCGGGGCGGGCCACCTTCACGTAGTCGAGCCCGGCGAGCACGGAGGCGTCGCGCTCCGGCCCGAGGTGATAGACGCGCCGGCCGAGCGCGGCGAAGAACGGGTCGTCGCGGTCGCGCAGCATCGCATGCGTTGCCTCGCCGCTGGTCAGCAGGCCGCGGTAGAGGTCGGGCGTGATGCCCATTTCCGTCATCGCCCGCATGGCCGGCTCGGCGCGCCTCGGAGCGTTGGAGAGCAGCACCACGCGCCTGCCGGCGGCGCGCAGGCGTTCCAGCGCGTCGATGGCGCCGGGATAGGGGGTGACGCCGTCGTGCAGCACGCCCCAGAGGTCGAGGATGAAGCCGTCGTAGCGGGCGGCGAGCAGAGCGAAACCGTCGAGAAAAAGCATGGCTCGCGTCACTTCAGGTCGGCGCCCGTGGCTTCCGCCACCGAAGCGAAGCCGGCTTTTTCCAGCGCCGCGCCGAGTTCGCGGCAGATGCGCGCGGCGGCGGCCGGGCCCTGGTAGACGAGGGTGGTGTAGATCTGCACCAATGTGGCGCCGGCGCGGATTTTCGTCAGCGCCTGCGCGCCGGTTTCCACGCCGCCGCTGGCGACCAGAAGCAGCCGGCCGCGCGCGAGCTTCGCCACCTGCCGCAGCACCGCTGTGGAGAGCGCGAACAGCGGCGCGCCGGAAAGCCCGCCCGCCCGCGAGGCGTTGACGGAGCGCAATCCTGCCGGGCGGGAGAGGGTCGTGTTGCCGACGATCATGCCTTGCGCGCCACCGGAGACGCAGGTTTCCACCACCGCCTCGATCTCGGCGGGCTTCAGATCGGGGGCGATCTTCACCAGAAGCGGCGGGTGGTTCGGCGCGCCCTCGCGTACGGCGGCGAGGATGGCGGCGAGGCGGTCGGCCTGTTGCAGCGCGCGCAGCCCCGGCGTGTTCGGGGAGGAGACATTGATGACCACGTAGTGGGCGGCCGCCGCCACCGCCGCCACCAGCGCCGGATAGTCGCGCTCGGGCTCGGCACCGTCCTTGTTCAGCCCGACGTTGGCGCCGAGCGCCACCCCCGCGGGCAGCACGCGGCGCGCGGCGGCGAGGCGCGGCGCGAAGGCGGCGATGCCATCATTGTTGAAGCCCATGGCGTTGATCACCGCCCGGTCTTCCTTGAGGCGGAACAGGCGCGGCCTCGGGTTGCCGGGCTGCGGCCTGAGCGTCACCGTGCCGGCCTCGAGGAAACCGAAGCCGAGGCGGGCGAGCGGGGCGAGCGCCGCGGCGTTCTTGTCGAAACCGGCGGCGAGGCCGATGGGGTTGCGGAAGGCAAGCCCGAGCGTCTGCACCGCGAGCCTGGGGTCGGCCGGAACGGCGGCACTGCCTACGAGGCCGCGGCCGAGCGCCGCGAGTGCGAGTTCATGGGCGCGCTCGGCGTCGAGCAGGCGCAGGGCCGGGAGAAGAGCGGAGACGAGGGCAGGGGTCATGGGCGGCTTGGGCGGGGGCGTACGTGTGTCCGTTCCTCAGGGCACCAGCGGGCGGCGGCGCGGCTTCAGGTCGAGCAGCGGCGTGCCGTCCAGGCAGTCGAGCCCGCGCACGGTGAGCAGGCCGCCCTCCATGCTGACGAGTTCGGCTATCGAGGTGCCGATCGGGTTCGGGCGCAGCGGCGAGCGGATGGAGAAGGTGCCGCGCACCGGGCCGTTGCGGTCGCGCCGCTGCAGCACGAGATCGCGCCGCGACAGGTGCAGCCAGTAAATGACCTCCAGTTGCCGCTGCTCCTTGAGCCCAGCCAGCGCCGGCACCCAGGGATTGAACACTTCGATAGAGCACAGCGGCCCGTCCTGGCTGCCCTGCCGGGGCGCCTCGTCGCGCGTGGTCCAGGGCGTGTGGATGCGGCCGATGAAGATGAGCCCGGCATCGGCGACCGTCGGCGGCGGGCAGGTGACCTCGCCGGGGCGGAGTTCGTCGTCTTCTTCCATGCCAAGGACTCCCTGCCCGGGCGCGCGCCGGGCGTGTGCGGCGGAACGGCCACCGTCCGTCACCATCTAGCCTCCGGAGGGGGTGGCGGCAAGGCTGCTAGCCGGTCGCGGCGGCGGCGATGTCGCGGAACAGGCGGGCCGGCAGGCTGCCGCCGACCACGCCTTTCATCGGCTGGTCGTTGTCGTTGCCGAGCCAGACGCCGATGATCATGCCGTCGGTCCAGCCGATGAACCAGGCGTCGCGGGAATCCTGGCTGGTACCGGTCTTGCCGGCCACGATGCGGCCGGGCAGCGCCGCCGCCCGGGCGGTGCCGCGGGAGACAACGGCGGCCAGCATGCGCACCATCATGGCGGCGACGTCGGGGGTCAGCACCTGCGGCCCCGGCGGCGGCGGGCCGGCGGCGAGGGCGTGGCCGCTGCTGCTGACGGCGTCGATGCCATAGGGGGTGATGCGGCGGCCGCCGTTGAAGAAGGCGCCGTAGGCGCCGGCGAGTTCCAGCAGGCCGACGCCGCCGGTGCCGAGCGCCAGCGTGTCGTTGTTCGGCAGCGCATCGGCGATGCCGAGCCGGTGCGCCAGAGCCGCCACCACCTTCGGCCCGCCCACCTGCAGGAGCAGGCGCACGGAGACGGTGTTCAGCGAGTCGGCGAGCGCGGTCTCCATGCTGACCTGGCCGAGGTAGCGGCGCTCGTAGTCGTGCGGAGACCAGTTGCCGATGCGGATCGGCGCGTCGAGCACCGGGGAATCGGGGCGCATCCCCGCCTCCAGTGCCGCCGCCCAGACGAACGGCTTGAAGGCGGAGCCGGTCTGCCGCCGCGCCAGCACCGCCCGGTTGTAGGGGCTCGTCCGGTAGTCGCGCCCGCCGACCATGGCGCGCACGGCGCCGGTGGCGGCGTCGAGCGCCACCACCGCTCCCTGGCCGACGTTCGCCGCCGCGCCCGGACCTTCGAGCAGCGCCTTCAGCTTCGCTTCCGCCACCGCCTGCAGGCGGGCATCGAGGGAGGTGCGGATCACCGCGTCGGCGCCCGGAGGCACCACCGCCTGCGCCTGCTCCGCTACCCAGTCGGCGAAGTAGCCGGCACGGGGCGGCGGCGGCGGAAAGGCGATCTGAGCCGCCGCCGTCTGCGCCTGGGTGGGGGTGATCATGCGCGCACGCACCATCGCCGCCAGCACCTCGCGCGTGCGCTGGGCCGCGGCTGCGGGATCGGCCCTCGGATTGGCGCGCGAGGGCGCCTGCGCCAGGCCGGCGAGAAGGGCGGCCTGCCACAGGTTCACGTTGCGCGCGGAGATGCCGAAGTAGATGCGGGCGGCGGCGTCGATGCCCCAGGCGCCGGAGCCGTAGTAGATGCGGTTCAGCCAGATCTCGAGGATCTGCCGCTTGGTGAAGGTTTTTTCGAGCCACAGCGTGAGCAGCAGTTCCTGCACCTTCCGCCGTAGCGTGCGCGCGTTGGTGAGAAAGAGGTTCTTCGCCACCTGCTGGGCGATGGTGGAGCCGCCCTCCACCACGTGGCCGGCGAGCAGATCGGCCACCGCGGCGCGGGCGATGCCGATCGGGTCGATGGCGCCGTGCTGGAAATAGCGGCGATCCTCGATGGCGACCGCCGCTTCCGGCACGTAGGCGGGCATGTCGGCGAGGCGCAGCGGTTCTCCCACCACGTCGCCGTAGGTGGCGTAGATGTGGCCGGTGCGGTCCTCGAGCGTCAGGCTGGGGCGGCGGGCGGCGTCGAGCGCGGTTTCCGGGCGCGGCAGGTCCCAGGCGAAAGCGACGAGTGCCAGCGCGAGCGCGACGCTGCCCCAGACGGCAAGCAAAATCCACCACTTCAGCAGCCGCCAGAGCAGACGGCGGCGGGGGCGCGGGGGAGGGTGGTCAGGGGCGGGGCGCATGGCCTTCGCCAGGGGCGGTTTCCGGAAAGGCGGCGGCGAGCAGTGCCCGCGTGTAGGGATGCCGTGGTGTGGCGAGCACCTGCTCGGAGGGGCCCTGTTCCACCACTTCGCCCCGGCGCAGCACCAGCACGCGGTGGGCGAGCGCGCGCACCACGCGGAGGTCGTGGCTGATGAACAGATAGCCGAGCCGGTGGTCGCGCTGCAGGCGGCGCAGCAGGGCGATGATCTGCGCCTGCACCGTCATGTCGAGCGCGCTCGTCGGCTCGTCGAGCACCAGCAGGCGGGGCTGCAGCACCAGGGCGCGGGCCAGCGCGATGCGCTGGCGCTGGCCGCCGGAGAACTCGTGTGGGTAGCGGTTCAGGCTGTCGGGCGCGAGGCCCACCTCGGCCAGCGCCGCCTCCACCTTCGCCTGCCGCTCGGCCGGGGCGAGTCGGGGCGCGTGCACGCGCAACCCTTCGGCGACGATTTCCGCCACCGAGAGCCTCGGCGAGAGGCTGCTGTAGGGGTCCTGGAAGACGATCTGCATGCGCGCGCGCAGAAGTCGAAGCGCCGGCTTGGAGAGCGTGGCCAGGTCCTGCCCGGCGAAGCGAACGTGGCCGGCCGCCTGTTGCAGGGCGAGCAGCGCCAGCGCCGCCGTGGACTTGCCGGAGCCGCTCTCGCCGACGAGGGCCACGGTTTCGCCGGCGTGGATGGAAAGGGCGAGACCGCCGAGCGCCCGCACCCTGCCCACCTCGCGGCGCAGCACGCCGCGGCGGATGGGAAAATCCACGCCCACGCCTTCGGATTCCAGCAGAATCTCGGCCCCGGGCGTGGGAGGTTCCGGCACACCCGAGGGCTCGCTCGCCAGCAGCATGCGCGTGTAGGGGTGCTTCGGCGAGGCGAACAGCGCCGGGGTCGCGGCGGATTCCACCAGATGGCCCGCCTCCATCACCGCGACGCGGTCGGCGTAGCGCCGCACCACGCCGAGGTCGTGGCTGATGAACAGAAGGGCGAGGCCGCGCCGCGCCTTCTCGGCGGCCAGCAGTTCCAGGATCTGCTGCTGGATGGTGACGTCGAGCGCGGTGGTCGGTTCGTCGGCGATCAGCAGCGCGGGGTCGTTGGCGAGCGCGATGGCGATCATCACCCGCTGCCGTTCGCCGCCCGATAGCTGGTGCGGGAAGGCAGCGAGTCGGCGCTCGGCATCCGGCAGGCCGCATTCGGCCAGCAGTTCAAGGCAGCGCTGGCGCAGCCTCGGCTTCGGCAAGGCCTGATGCAGCGCGATCGCTTCCGTCACCTGCTGGCCGATGCGGGCGAGCGGGTTGAGGCTGGTCATCGGCTCCTGGAACACCATGCCGGCGACCGCGCCGCGCAACTGCCGCAGGCGCGAGGCGGGGGAGTCCAGCACCGGGATGCCGCCGAGTTCCACGCGGCCGCTCGCGCGCATGCCCGCCGGCAGCAGGCCCAGCAGGGAGAGAGCGGTGAGGGTCTTGCCCGAGCCGCTTTCGCCGACGAGGGCGAGGGTTTCACCCTTCTCCAGCGCGAAGGAGGCGCCGTGCACGAGTTCGCGTCCGCCGATGGAAATGCACAGGTTTTCGGCGGCGAGCAGGGTCATCCGCCACCCCGGCGCGGATCGAAGGCGTCGCGCACCGCCTCGCCGATGAAGACGAGCAGGGTGAGCAGCCCGCCGAGCACCACGAAGGCGGTGATGCCGAGCCATGGCGCCTGCAGGTTGTTCTTGCCCTGCGCTACCAGTTCGCCGAGCGAGGGCGAGCCGGGAGGAAGGCCGAAGCCGAGGAAATCGAGCGAGGCGAGCACCGTCACCGAGCCCGACAGGATGAAGGGGACGAAGGTGAGGATGGCGACCATCGCGTTCGGCAGGATGTGGCGCGCCATCAGCCCCGCGTCGGTGACGCCGAGCGCGCGGGCGGCGCGCACGTAGTCGAGGGTGCGGCCGCGCAGGAATTCGGCACGCACCACGCCGGTGAGCGTCATCCACGAGAAGACGAGCAGGAACAGGAGCAGCACGAAGAAGCCTGGCGCGATGACGCTGCCGAGGATGATGAGGAGGAAAAGCTGCGGCATGCCAGACCAGATCTCGATGAAGCGCTGGAACAGGAGATCGACGAGGCCGCCGTAGAATCCCTGCACAGCTCCGGCGGCGATGCCGATGGCGGAGGCGGCGAAGGTGAGGGTGAAGCCGAACAGCACGGAGACGCGGAAGGCATAGATGACGCGCGCAAGCACGTCGCGCGCCTGGTCGTCGGTGCCGAGCGGATGCGCAAGCGAGGGCGGCGAAGGCGCGGGACCGGAGAGATCGAGACAGAGCGTGTCGTAATGATAGCGGATCGGCGGCCACAGCATCCAGCCATGGGCGCGGATGGCGGCCTTCACGTCGGGCGCGGTGTAGTCGGCCTCGGTGGGCAGGAAGCCCTTGCCGAAGGTGTTTTCCGCGTAGTCGGACAGCACCGGAAAATACCAGTGCCCGCGGTACTGGAGCACCAGCGGCCTGTCGTTCGCCACGAATTCGGCCGGGGCGGTGAGGGCGAACAGGAGGAGGAAGATCGCCAGCGACCACACCCCGCGGCGGTGGGCGCAGAAGACGGCGAGGCGGCGTCGCGCGAGAGGAGAGAGGGTCATCGCCTCGCCTCGAAGTCGATGCGCGGATCGACCACGGTGTAGAGCATGTCGCCCACGATCTGCAGCAGCAGGCCGAGCAGGGTGAAGATGTAGAGCGTGCCGAACATCACCGGGTAGTCGCGGTGCAGCGCCGCCTGAAAGCCGAGCAGGCCGAGGCCGTTCAGCGAGAAGATGATCTCCACCAGCAGCGCCGAGGTGAACAGGATGTTGAGGAACGCCTGCGGGAAGCCGGCGACGATCAGCAGCATGGCGTTGCGGAAGACATGGCGGGCAAGCACGCGCATCTCGCTCGCCCCCTTGGCGCGGGCGGTGAGGGTGTACTGCTTGTGGATCTCCTCGAGGAAGCAGTTCTTGGTGAGCATGGTGAGCGTGGCGAAGGAGCCCACCACCATGGAAAGGATCGGCAGCACCAGGTGCCAGAAATAGTCGGCGACGCGCGCGGGCCACGGCCAGGCGGAGGCGCCGGCGCTGGTCAGTCCGCGCAGCGGGAAGATCTGCCAGAAGCTGCCGCCGGCGAACAGCACCACCAGCAGGATGGCGAAAAGAAAGGCCGGCACGGCGTAGCCGACCAGCACCACCGCCGAGGAGACGAGATCGAAGCGCGAGCCGTGGCGCACCGCCTTGGCGATGCCGAGCGGGATGGAGACGAGATAGACGAGCAGAGTGGACCACAGGCCGAGCGACATGGACACCGGCAATCGCTCGGCCACCAGTTGCAGCACCGGGCGGTCGAGAAAAAAACTGCGGCCGAAATGAAAGGTGAGGTCGTTCTTCAGCATCAGCAGGAAGCGTTGCAAGGGGGGCTTGTCGAAGCCGAACAGGCGGCGGATGCGCGCGCGCGTCTCGGCGTCGATGCCCTGGGCGCCGCGATAGAAGCCGCTCCGGTTCGCCTGCATCACTTCCGTGCCCGCGCCGCCGATGCGAAGCGTGGCGGAGGCGGATTCCTGGCGTATCTGCGCCATCATCTGCTCGACCGGGCCGCCGGGCGCGAACTGCACGACGGCGAAGTTGATGGCGATGATGCCGAACAGGGTGGGGATCACCAGCAGCAGCCGGCGCAGCAGGTAGGCGGTCATCCGTGGTTTCCCCTGGCGGCGTCGAGCGCGGCGTCGAGCGTGGGGTCGATCCACCAGGAATCGAGGATCATGCCGGGACGCACGGGAACGTTCGGATAGCCGAAGCGGTTCCAGTAGGCCACCCGCGTATCGCCCGAGTACCAGTTCGGCACCACGTACCAGTTCCACAACAGCACGCGGTCGAGAGCGTGGGCCGCGGCGAGCAGCGTGGGGCGGTCTTCGGCGTTCACCACCGCCGGCAGCAGCGCCTCCACCACGGGATCGCAGACGCCGGCGAGATTGTCGCTGCCGACGGTGTGCGCGGCGCGGCAGCTCCAGTAGCTGTACTGCTCGGGTCCGGGGCGGTCGCCCTCGGGGATCACCGTCATTATCATGTCAAAATCAAAATGATCGGTGCGGCGCTGGTATTCCGCGGCATCCACGGTGCGCACCGAGGCGTCGATGCCGAGACGGGCAAGCCAGCTCCGGTAGGGCAGGGCGACACGCTCGAAGGTTGGCTCGTTCAGCAGGATCTCGAAGGCGAACGGGCGGCCTTCCGGGTCGCGCAGCCGCAAGTCCACCACGCGGCAGCCGGCTTCCTGCAACAAGGCCATGGCGCGGGTGAGGCCGGCGCGGTTGTAGCCGGAGCCGTTGGTGCGCGGCAGCACGAACGGGGTGGTGAACAGCTTCGCGGGCAGCTTCTCCCGCCAGGGGGCAAGAAGCGCGAGTTCGGCGCCTTCGGGAACGCCCGAACAGGCGAGATCGCTGTTGGCGAAATAGCTCTCGGTGCGGCGGTAGGCGCCGTAGAACAGCGTTCGGTTCATCCACTGGAAGTCGAAGGCGAGGGCGACGGCCTCGCGCACCCTGCGGTCGGCGAACTGGGGGCGGCGGGTGTTCATCACGAAGCCCTGCATGCCGGCGGGCAGGTGCTGGCGGAAGCTGCGGCGGATCACCCACCCCTTCCTCACGGCCGGGAAGTCGTAGCCGGTGGCCCATTCGCGGGCGATGTTTTCCTGCCGCCAGTCGATCTGCCCGGCCTTGAACGCCTGCATGGCGACGCCGCTGTCGCGGAAATACTCGTAGGTCATGCGGCCGAAGTTGTAGAGGCCGCGCGCGGTGGGGAGATTTTCGCCCCACCAGTTCTCCACCCGTTCGAGGGTGAAGGAGCGGCCGAAGGAGAAGGCGCCGAGGCGGTACGGACCGGAAGCGGGCGGCGGCTCGGTGAGCGGGTGGTCGAATGGGCGGTCCTTCCAGAAATGACGGGGCAGCACCGGCAGCGAACCGAGGATCAGCGGCAGTTCGCGGTCGGCGCCGGGGCGGAGGTGATAGGTGAGGCGGAGCGGCGCTTCCACCCGCACGCTCTCCACCCCTTCGGTGACCTGCCGGTATTGCGGCCGTCCATGCCGGCGCAGCGTGTCGAAACTCCATGCCGCGTCGGCGGCGGTGATCGGGGCGCCGTCGGAGAAGCGCGCGGCTTCGTGCAGCGTGAACGTGACGGCGCGGCGGTCCGGGGGCAGTTCCACCGTCGCGGCGAGGCGCGCGTAGGCGGAATCCGGTTCGTCGTCGTTGCGATAGAGGAGCGAGTCGAACAGCCGGTAGGCGGCGAAGGCCGCCTCGCCCTGCAGGATGAACGGGTTGAAGCTGTCGAAGGTGCCGATGACGGCGAACCGCGCCTCGCCGCCTTTGGGCGCATCCGGGTTCGCCCAGGGGAAATGCGGGAAATCGGGCGGCAGCGCGGGAGTGCCGATGCCGGCGAGGCCAGGGGTCGCGGCGGCGGCGCGGGCGGCGGCGGGGACGGCGCACAAACCGCCGAGCCCGAGAAGTACGGGGCGCCGCCCGAGAGCGCGCGGCCTCAATCGCGGCCGGCCAGCAGCCGCACCGCCTGGGCGAGCAGCGCCGGATCTCCCACGGCAAGCGAGCGGCCTTCGGCCTCGGGCTTCAGCTTCTCGCCGTTCCAGTCGGTGAGCCGGCCGCCGGCGCCCTCGATCACCGGCACCAGCGCCGCCCAGTCCCACACCTTGAGAGAGGCCTCGGCGATGATGTCGATCTGGCCGAGGGCGACAAGCCCGTAGGCGTAGCAGTCGCCGCCGAAGGAGATGCGCCGCGCCGCGGCGGCCAGCCGCGTCCAGGCCGAGTCCTCCGGGCCGAACATCTCGGGCGTGGTGCAGGAGAGTTCAGCTTCCGCCAGCGTCGGGCAGGGACGGCAGCCGATGCTGCCGCCGAAGGGGCCGGAAAAGCGGGTGGCGCGCCCGGCGGCGCCGATCCAGCGTTCGCCGGTGACGCACTGGTCGATCAGCCCGAGGATGGGGGTGTCCTCGTGCAGCAGCCCGATCAGCGTGCCGAAGGTGGGCCGGCCGGTGATGAAGGCGCGCGTGCCGTCGATCGGGTCGAGCACCCAGCGCAGCGGCGCGGCGGCGTTCTGCAGGCCGAACTCCTCGCCGAGGATGCCGTGGTCGGGGAAGCGCTGCCCGAGCACGGCGCGCATCGCCTGCTCAGCGGTGCGGTCGGCGAGCGTGACGGGGCTCTGGTCGCCCTTCAGTTCGGCGGCGAGCCCGGCGCGGAACAGCGGCCGGATGACTGCGCCGGCCACGGCGGCGGCGGCCTCGGCGGCGTCGATCAGGGCATCCATGGAGGGGAGCTGCATGGCCGTGCCATCCCGCACAAGGTTGCGACAGAGGCGCGGCGGAGCGAAGCGCCGCTCGCCGCGCGGCAGACAGGACGGTGGGCCACGTTGCGCCGGGCCCGCCGGCTCCGTAATCTGCCCGCGACCATAGGGAACCCTCCCGATGGCTTCAACCGGCTTCCCCGCCCCTTACCGTGACACAGGCATGAACCCGATCGTCGTCATTCCCTCCCGCATGGCTTCCACCCGGCTGCCCGGCAAGCCGCTGGCCCAGATCGCCGGCAGGCCGATGATCGTGCACGTGCTGGAGCGCGCGCGCGAGGCGGGGCTGGGGCCGGTGGTGGTGGCCTGCGCCGAGGCCGAGATCGCCCGCGCCGTGGAAGCCGAGGGGGGTGTCGCGGTGATCACCGATCCGACGCTGCCGCGCGGCACCGACCGGGTGCACGCCGCTCTGCGGGTGGCCGATCCCGGGAAGCGGCACGACGTGGTGATCAACCTGCAAGGCGACCTGCCGACCATTCCGCCCGCCTACCTGCGCGCCGTGCTGGCCCCGCTGGCCGACCCCCGCTACGCCATCGGCACGCTGGTGGCGCCGATCATCACCGACTGGGAGAGGGACGCGCCCTCGGTGGTGAAGGCCGCCTGCGCCTTCGAGGACGGGCAGGAAGTGGCGCCGGCGCTCTATTTCTCGCGCGTGGCGATCCCTGCCAACGACGGGCCGCGCTGGCACCACGTGGGCATCTATTCCTTCCGCCGCGATGCGCTCGACCGCTTCGTCGGCCTGCCCGAAAGCCCGCTGGAGCGGCGCGAGGCGCTGGAGCAGTTGCGCGCGTTGGAGGCGGGAATGCGGATCGGCTGCGCGCGGGTGGAGAAGGCGCCCTACGGGGTGGATACGCCGGCCGATCTCGAGCGCGCGCGGCGCGAGCTTACCGGCGAGGGCGGGCGGGCATGAGCCGGCTGATCAGCTTCCAGGGCCGGCCGGGCGCCTATTCCGACCTTGCCTGCCGCACCGCCTTTCCCGAGTTCACCACCGTCGCCTGCGAGAGTTTCGAAGCGGCGATGGACGCGCTGCGCGAGGGCGAGACGGAACTCGCCATGATCGCCTGCGAGAACAGCCTCGCCGGGCGGGTGGGCGACGTGCACCAGTTGCTGCCGGAGTCCGGGCTGTTCGTGGTGGGCGAGCACTTCCAGCGCGTGGAGCACTGCCTGCTGGCGGTGCCGGGGGCCACGATCGCCGACCTGAAGCGGGCGCACTCGCACGAGGTGGCGCTCGGCCAGGTGCGGAAGCTGCTGAAGGAGCTGAATCTCAAGCCGGTGGTGGAGGCCGATACCGCCGGCTCCGCCGAACTGGTGGCGGAGTGGAACGACCGCGCCGAATGCGCCATCGCTTCGGAACTCGCCGCGCACCTGTTCGGGCTGCAGATCCTGCGGCGCAACGTGGAGGACGCCGAGCACAACACCACCCGCTTCTACGTCATGGCGCGGAAACCCCTGCGGCCGCCGCCGGAGCAGCAGGGCGTGATGACGACGTTCGTGTTCCGCGTGCGCAACGTGCCGGCGGCGCTGTTCAAGGCGCTCGGCGGCTTCGCCACCAATGGCGTCAACATGACGAAGCTGGAGAGCTACATGCTGGGCGGGCAGTTCACCGCCACCCAGTTCCTGTGCGAGGTGGAGGGCCACCCCGAGCAGCCGGCGCTCCGCCGCGCGCTGGAGGAGCTTTCCTTCTTCTCGCGCGAGACGCGCATCCTCGGCGTGTATCCCGCCTCCCCGTTCCGCGCCCGCGTGGCCGTGGGCGACGACTGACGCTTCAGGCGAAGGGCGGCAGGTCGTCGCGCCAGCAGGCCTTCAGGTGGCCGGGCGCCACTTCCCGCAGGGAAGGCGCCGCGGCGCGGCATTGTTCCGTGGCGTGGGCGCAGCGGCCGTGCAGCACGCAGCCCGACGGCGGATGCAGCGGGCTCGGGATGTCTCCGGCGAGCAGGGGCGGGCGGCGCGGCGCCTTCGGGTCGGGTACCGGCACGGCCGCCATCAGCGCCCGCGTGTAGGGGTGTTGCGGCGCCTCGAACAGGCGCGTGGTGGGGGCGGCTTCCATCACCCGGCCGAGGTAGAGCACGATCACGCGGTCGCAGAGGTATTCCACCACCGCGAGGTCGTGGGAGATGAACAGCATGGCGAGCGCGCGCTCGGACTGCAACCGGCGCAGCAGGTTGACGATCTGCGCCTGGATGGAAACGTCGAGGGCGGAGACCGGCTCGTCGGCGACCAGCAGTTCGGGGTCGAGGGCGAGCGCGCGGGCGATGCCGATGCGCTGGCGCTGGCCGCCGGAGAACTCGTGCGGGTAGCGCTCCAGTGCCGATGCCGGCAACTCCACTGCGGCGAGCGCGGTGGCGGCGTGGTCGCGGCGCTGACGGGCGGTGCCGAGACGCTGGATGCGCATGCCCTCGGTGAGGATCGCCTCCACCGTCATGCGCGCGGAAAGGCTGCTGTACGGGTCCTGGAACACGTACTGCATGCGCCGGCGCAGGGGCTTCAGTGCCCGCTCCGACAGGGCGCGCAGATCGGTGCCGGCGAAGCGGATGCTGCCGGCGGTGGGCTCCATCAGGCGGAGCGCGCAGCGGGCAATGGTGGTCTTGCCGGAGCCCGATTCCCCGACCAGCCCCAGCACCTCGCCGCGCGAAATGCCGAAACTCACGTTTTCCACCGCGCGCAACACCAGGCCGGGCGTGAGCCAGCCGCCGCCGACGGCGAAGTGCTTGGCGAGGCCGCATACTTCCAGCAGCGGCTCCCTCATGGTCCTGCCTCCGCATGGATGCAGGCGGCGGCATGGTTTTCTCCGACCGGGCGGAGCGGCGGCGCCGCCACGGCGCAGGCGGGCGTGGCGCGCGGGCAGCGCGGCGCGAAGCTGCAGCCCCGGGGCAGATCGCGCAGGCTGGGCACGCTGCCCGCGATCGCCGGCAGCGGCTGGCCGGCGGCGCGCTGGCGGTGCGCCTCGCCAAGCCGCGGCTGGCAGGCCAGCAGGCCCTCCGTGTAGGGGTGGCGCGGATGGGCGAACACCGCCGCCACCGTGCCTTCCTCGACGATGCGCCCGGCGTACATCACCGCGAGGCGGTGGGCGAGGCCGGCGACGATGCCGAGGTTGTGGGTGATGAACAGCATCGCCATGCCAAGCTCGCGCTGCAGCGAGACGAGAAGATCGAGAATCTGCGCCTGGATGGTGACGTCGAGCGCGGTGGTGGGCTCGTCGGCGATCAGGAGCCTTGGCCGGCAGGCGAGCGCGGCGGCGATCATGACCCGCTGCCGCTGGCCGCCGGAAAGCTCGTGCGGGTAGCGCCGCGCTTGCCGTTCCGGCTCCGGCAGGCCGACCGCGCGCAGGATTTTCTGCGCCTCCGTCCTGGCCTCGGCGCGGGAGAGGCGGCGGTGGATGCGGAGCGGTTCCGCCACCTGCTCGCCCACCCGCAGCAGGGGGTTGAGGCTGGTCATCGGCTCCTGGAACACCATGCCGATGGCGCCGCCGCGCACGTGGCGCATCGATTTTTCCGGAAGAGAAACGAGATCGGCGCCGTCGAGCAGGATGCGCCCGGCAACGATGCACCCCACCCGGCGCGGCAGCAGGCGCAGCACCGAAAGCGCCGTGACAGACTTGCCGGAACCCGATTCGCCCACCAGGGCCAGGGTCTCGCCGACGCCGATGGCGAGCGATACGCCGTCCACCGCGCGCACCACCCCGCCGCCACCGGCGAACTCCGTGCACAGGCCTTCGATGGCGAGCAGCGCCGTCAGGGCAGCAACTCCGTCTCGCGCAGGATGGCGCGCACCGCCTCGGTCTCCCCGGCGTCGAGCGGCTGTTGCGGGCGGGCGGTGGTGTTGTGGGCGATGATGCCTTGCAGCACCATCGCCGTCTTGAAGCCGCCGTAGCCGCCCGCGCCGACGCTGATGCGCGAAAGCGCCACCTTGGTGATCTCGAACAGGCGGCAGAGGCGCTGCTGCTCGCGCCGCGCCCGCTCCCAGTCGCCGCGCATCGCCGCGTCGTAGAGGCGGACGTAGCCCGAGGGATCGACGTTGCCGAGGCCCGGCACCACGCCGTGCACGCCCATCAGCAGTTCGCCGTCCACGGCAAGCTCGCCGCCGGTAAGGCACCAGACCTTCGTGTCGCGGAGATCGCCCAGCACGTAGCGGAGATTGCCGGCATCGCCGCTCGAATCCTTGAGGCCCACGATGACGCCCTCGCTGGCGAGCGCGGCCACGCTCGCGCGTTCGAGCTTGCTGTGCACGCACACCGGGATGTCGTAGGCGACGACGGGCACGGGCGAGGCCGCGGCGACGGCGCGGAAGTGATCGATGATCTCGGACTGGCTGGTGCGGGCGTAGAAGGGGGCCGTCACCACCACCGCGTCGGCGCCGATGGCGGCGGCGTCGCGGGCGTTGGCGATCACCCGGTCGGTGGCGGGATCGACGGCGCCCGCGAGCACCGGCACCCGGCCGTCCACGATCTTTACCGCGTGCTCGAGGATGCGCCGTCGTGCCGCGCGGTCGTGGAACGCCACCTCGCCGGTGGAGCCGAGGAAGAACAGCCCGTGCACGCCGCCCGTCAGCAGATGCCCGATGGCGCGGGTGAGGCTTTCGAGATCGAGGGAGAAGTCGGGGTTCAGCGGGGTGACGATGGGGGGAACCACGCCGCGCAGCGCGGTGATGTCGTGTTTCATGCCAGTTCCTCA
>JAJXZO010000079.1 GCA_021780035.1 Pseudomonadota bacterium | reverse complement strand
CACCAGCGCGCCGAAGGTGGTGGCGCGCACCTCCACCTCCTCGGCACCACCGGCGAGGTCGCGGGCGATGGAGCCCGCGAGCCTTACCACCGGCATCCCCTAGCCACCCGCGCCGTCGAGCGCCTCCACCACTTTCGGCGGCGACATCGGCAGGCTGCACAGCCGTTTGCCGATCGCCGCGCGAATGGCGTTGGCGATGGCGGGCGTGGGGGGCACGATCGGCGTCTCGCCCACGCCGCGCAGGCCGAACGGCGCCCGCGGGTTCGGCACCTCCACCATCACCGCCTCGATCATGGGCAGGTCCGAGGCCACCGGCACGCGGTAGTCGAGGAAGCCGGGGTTCTGCAGTTTGCCGTCCGGGCCGTAGATGTATTCCTCGTTCAGCGCCCAGCCGATGCCCTGCGCCACGCCGCCCTGGATCTGTCCCTCGACGTAGGAGGGATGGATCGCCCTTCCGACGTCCTGCACCGCGGTATAGCGGACGATGCGCACCTGCCCGGTCTCGCGGTCCACCTCGGCGTCGCAGATATGCACGCCGAAGCCGGCGCCGGCGCCCTGCACCTTGGTGGAATAGGTGGCGCCGATCGGCCCGCCGGTCGCGCCCGCCTTGGCGGCGATTTCCGCCAGCGGCAGCGGCTCGAAGCCGCCGGCGTTCGGACCCGCCGGCACGGCGGCGCCGTCCTTCCACTCCACGGCGTCCGGCGAAATGCCCCAGAGCATCGCCGCCCGCTGCTTCAGCTGTTCCACCACCTTTTCCGCCGCCCCCACCATGCAGGTGCCGATGGAGAAGGTGACGCGGCTGCCGCCGGTCATGTCGGAATACGGCACCGAGGCGGTGTCGCCGACGACGGTGCGCACCTTCTCCGCCGGCAGTCCCAGCACCTCGGCGGCGATCATGCCGAGCGAGGCACGCGAGCCGCCGACGTCGGGATTGGGCGAGATGACGGAAGCGGTGCCGTCCTCGTTGATGTTCACCGCCGCCGAGGATTCGCCGCCGATGTTGAACCAGAAGCCGGCCGCCACGCCGCGCCCCTGGTTCGGCCCCAGCGGCGCGCGGTAGTGCGGATGCTCCTTCGCCGCCCGCACGGTTTCAAGGAAGCCGATATCGCGGTGCACCACGCCGTAGGCGGTGCGCGTACCCTCGCGCGCGCCGTTCTTTTCCCGAAGTTCGAGCGGGTCCATGCCGAGCTTGCGCGCCAGCTCGTCCATCGTGCTTTCCGTGCCGAAGGAGCCGATAGGCGCCCCCGGCGCGCGGTAGGCGGCCACCTTCGGCCGGTTGCTCACCACGTCGTAGCCGGTGATCAGCACGTTCGGGATATCGTACATCGCCAGCGCGCACATGCCGGAGAGCGCCACCGGCGATCCGGGGAAGGCGCCCGCCTGCAGCTTGAACACGAGTTCGGCGGCGACGATGGTGCCGTCGCGCCTGGCCCCGAGCTTCACCTCCGCCACCGAGCCGGAAGTGGGGCCGGACGCGCGGAACACCTCCTCGCGGCTCATCACCAGGCGCACCGGGCGGCCGGCGCGGCGCGACAGGGCGAGCGCCACCGGCTCCAGGTAGACGGTGGTCTTGCCGCCGAAACCGCCGCCGAGTTCGGCGGGCACCGAGCGGATGTCGGCGATCTCCAGGCCGAGCAGCTTGGCGGTGTAGGCCCGCACCATGAAGGCGCCCTGGCTCGAACTGATGATGAGGCTCTGGCCGTCGGCATTCCAGGAAGCGACGCAGGCGTGCGGCTCGATGTAGCCCTGGTGCACCGGCTCGGTGGTGTAGCGGCCCTCCGCCACCACGTCGGCCTCGGCGAAGCCGGCGACGACGTCGCCCTGGGCGAAGACGATCCTCTTCGCCACGTTCGAGGGCTTCTCCGGCCGCGGCGTCACGCCGGCGGTGAACAGGTCGTCGTGCAGGACCGGCGCGCCCGAGGCCATCGCCGCCTCGATGTCGATCACGTGCGGCAGCGCCTCGTACTCGACGTCGATCAGGTCGAGCGCCTCCTCGGCGATCTGCCCGGTGGTGGCGGCCACCGCGGCCACCGGATGGCCCTCGTAGAGCACCTTGCCGCGCGCCATCAGGTTGAGCGACAGGCTGCGGAAATCCATGCTGCCGTCCCCGGCTGCGACTTCCTGCGCGGGCAGGTCGACGAAATCGTCGCTCGTCACCACCGCCTTCACGCCCTCGAGCGCCAGCGCCCTGGAGGCGTCGATGCGCAGGATCCGCGCGTGCGGATGCGGGCTGCGCTTGATGCGCCCTTCCAGCATGTTCGGCAGCCGGGCGTCGGCGCCGTAGATGGCACGCCCGGTCACCTTGTCCACGCCATCGGGGCGGATGGGTCGCGTGCCAACCACGCGCTGGCCGGTCTGGCCTCCCAGGAAGGTCATGCCACGGTCTCCCCCCTCAGGTCGGCGGCGGCGGCGAACACCGCACGCACGATCTTGTCGTAGCCAGTGCAGCGGCACAGGTTGCCGGCGAGCCCGAGGCGCACCTCGGCCTCGGTCGGGTTCGGGTTGGCATCGAGTAGCGCCTTCGCCGCCACCAGGATGCCCGGGGTGCAGAAGCCGCACTGCAGCGCGGCATGCTCCAGGAACCGCTGCTGCAACGGGTGCAGCACGCCGTCCTTCGCCAGCCCCTCGACGGTGGTGATCGCCGCGCCCTCGGCCTCGGCGGCAAGCACGAGGCAGGAAGCCACGACACGGCCGTTCATGATGACGCTGCAGGCGCCGCAGTCTCCCGAACCGCAGCCTTCCTTGGTGCCGGTCAGCCCCAGCCGGTCGCGCAGCGCTTCAAGCAGCGTCTGGTTCGGCTCGCAGAGGAAGTCCACGGACTCGCCGTTCAGGGTGGTGGATATTTTCATCGTCATGGCTGGGCCTCCGCGCGGCTGGCTGCAAGGATGGCGGCGCGGCGGGCGAGCACCCCGGCGCCGCGGATGCGATAGGCGCTCGTGCCGCGCTTGTCGGTGATCGGCCGGCAGGCGGCGCGGGCGACGGCGTCGAGCGCCTTGAGCGCGGCGTCGTCGAGCCGCCTGCCCACCAGCACGCCGGCCGCTTCCGGCACCGGCAGCGCCGTCGGTGCCACCGCGCCGAGCGCCATGCGCGCCGCGGCGATCGTGCCGTCGGCGGCGAGCGTGAGTGCGATGCCGCAGCCCACGATGGCGATATCCATCTCGGTGCGCGGGGTCAGGCGCAGATAGGCCGAGCCGGAACGCGGCGCCGGCGCCGGCAGTTCGAACGCCACCAGCATCTCGTCGGGGGCGAGCGCGGTGGTCCCCGGCCCGGTGGTCACCTGCTCCACCGCGAGCCGCCGCTCCCCGCCCGGCCCCGCCACCACCGCCACCGCCCCGGCGGCGATCAGCGCCGGCACGCTGTCGGCGGCCGGCGAGGCGTTGCACAGGTTGCCGGCGAGTGTCGCCCGGTTGCGCACCTGCACGGAGCCGATGAGGTTCGCCGACTCCGCCACGCCCGGCCAGGCGGCAGAGAGCGCGGGATCGGCAGCGACCACGCTGCACGGGGTGGCGGCGCCGATGCGGAAGCTCCCGTCCGCCCGCACGTTCACACCGGAAAGCTCGGGGATGCGCTTCGTGTCCACCACCACCGAGGCGGCGTACCGCCGCGCCCGCAGCGCCATCAGCAGGTCGGTCCCGCCGCCAAGCAGCTTCGCCGTGCCCCCCGAGGCCTTCAGCGCATCGATCGCGGCTCCGATCGATGTCGGCGCCAGATATCTGAAAGGTGTCACCGTTCCCCACTCCCTTGGATCGTTCGCCGACCCAATGCCAATGGCAAGCATGTTAGGTCGGCCGGCGGGACAGTCAATCAACCCCTCTCCACGAAACGAATTTCCCGCTGATGAACAAACCCTCACCCGTGCCCCCTGCGCCGCCGCGCCGCTTGCAAAGCCCGGCGGTTGCGTTAAGGGGGCCGACCAGGAACAGCGGGAAGGGTCTTGCCGTGTCCGCTCCGGGCGAGTCCGCGCTCATCGAGCTCGATGGCCTTTGCAAGCGCTTCGGCGGCATCGTCGCGGTCGATCGCGTGTCGTTCGCGGTGCCGCGCGGGCAGGTGCTCGGCTTTCTCGGACCGAATGGCGCCGGCAAGTCCACCACCATGCGCATGCTCGCGGGTTTCATGCCCCCTACCGCCGGCAGCGCCCGCATCTGCGGCCACGACGTGGTGGAGGACGGAATCGCCGCCCGGCGCTGTCTCGGCTTCCTGCCGGAAGGGGCGCCGAGCTACCCGGAAATGACGCCGCTCGCCTTCCTTGGCTTCACCGCCGCCGTGCGCGGCTACCGGGGCGCTGAGCGCGCCCGCCGGGTGGCGCAGGCGATGGAACGCGCCGGCCTGCAATCCGTGCGCCTGCAGCCGATCGAGACGCTGTCCAAGGGCTTCAGGCGCCGGGTCGGGCTCGCGCAGGCGCTGCTGCACGACCCTGAGGCGCTGGTGCTCGACGAGCCGACCGACGGCCTCGACCCCAACCAGAAGCACGACGTGCACGACCTGATCCGCGCCATGGCGCCCGAGAAGGCCATCATCATCTCCACCCACGCGCTCGACGAGGTGGAGGAGGTCTGCTCCCGCGCCATCATCATCGCCTCGGGACGCATCGTCGCCGACGGCACTCCCGCCGCGCTGAAGGCGCGCCACCCCTCCGGACAGCTCGACGCCGTGTTCCGCGAACTCACCCGTCCCGCGCCCGGCGGGCGGCAGGCGGCCTGAACGCCATGCGCACGATCTTCGCCATCGCCCGCCGCGAACTCGCGGGTTATTTCACCACCCCCGTCGCTGTGGTGTTCACCGTCATCTTCCTTGCTCTGCAGGGCGTGCTCACCTTCAACCTCAGTGACTTCTTCAACCGCGACCAGGCCGACCTGGTGCCGTTCTTCACCTATCTCCCCTGGGTGTTCCTGCTGCTGGTGCCGGCGGTGGCGATGCGGCTGTGGGCGGAGGAGCGGAAACTCGGCACCATCGAACTGCTGCTCACCCTGCCGGTGACGCAGGCGGAGGCCGTGCTCGGCAAGTATGTCGCCGCCTGGGCCTTCTGCGCCATCGCGCTCGTTCTCACCTTCCCCTTCGTCCTCACCGTCAACTACCTCGGCCACCCCGACAACGGCGTGATCGCCACCGGCTACACGGGCGCGCTGCTGGTCGCCGGGTCCTTCCTCGCCGTGGGTTCGGCGATGTCGGCGCTGACGAAGAACCAGGTGATCGCCTTCGTCCTCGGCGTCGCCGTTTGTTTCCTGTTCGCCGCCTCCTCTTTTCCGCTGGTGACGGACTTCCTCTCGCAGGAGGTCCCGGCGCTCGCCGAGATCGCGCGCCGGTTCTCGGTGATCGCGCACTACCAGAACTTCGTCCGGGGCGTGGTGTCGCTTGATGGGCTTCTCTACTACGCCTCGTTCATCGGCTTCTGGCTGTTCGTCAACGCCGTCGCCCTCGACCAGTGGAAGGCCGCCTGAGATGCGCCGCGGTTTCCTTTCGCTGATAGGCGTCCTCGCGGTGGCGGCGATCATGATCGGCGTCAACACGCTTGCCGCGGGCCGTCTCGCCGGCTGGCGGCTCGATCTTACCGCCCAGCACCTCTACACGCTTTCCCCCGGCACCCGCAGCGTCGTCGGCTCGCTGAAGGAGCCGGTCACGCTCCGGCTCTACTATTCGCCCTCCCTCGGCGCGCGGCTGCCCGAGTACGGCGCCTACGCCGACCGCGTCGGTGAAATGCTCCGCGAATACGCGGAACTTTCCCACGGCAAGATCCACCTCCGCTTCCTCGACCCCGAGCCCTACAGCCGCACCGAGGATCAGGCGATCGCCTACGGGTTGCAGGGCGTGCCGCTCGACCAGTCCGGCGACCAGGTGTACTTCGGCCTCGCCGGCACCAACCTGCTGGACGACGAGCGGGCCATTGCCTTCTTCCAGCCGGACCGCGAGGCCTTCCTCGAATACGACATCACCCGCCTCATCTACGAACTTTCCAACCCGGCCCGCCCGGTGGTGGGCGTGATGTCCTCCCTGCCGCTGCAGGGCAATCCGCAACTGATGATGCAGTCCGGCAACGCCGGCGGCATCGGCGGACCGGGCGCGCCCGATGTGGCGATGCTGCAATTGCAGCAGGCCGATACGCTGAAGACCATTCCCACTACCGCCCAGGTGATCCCGCCCGACGTCAAGGTGCTGATCGTGGCGCAGGCGCAGAACTTGTCGCAGGCGACGCTCTACGCCATCGATCAGTTCGTCATGCGCGGCGGCAGGCTGCTCGCGCTCGTCGACCCGCTGAGCGAGGTCGAGGCCGGCACGCCGACGCCGGGCGGCGCCCCGCCCGCCGATACCTCCAGCAACCTCGCGCCGCTGTTCAAGGCCTGGGGCATCGGCTTCGACAACAACGGGGTAGTGGGCGACCTGAAAGGCGCGTGGCTGGTGCGCCCCTCCGCCAGCCCCACGGCGCAGCCGGTGCCCTACCTGCCGTGGTTCACCATCCGCGACGGCATCAACCGCGACGACCCCGCCACCGCCGACCTCGGCTCGGTCAGCGTCGCTTCGGCCGGCTCCCTCGTCAGGCTGCCGAATGCCGCCATCCGCTTCACGCCGCTGCTGCAAAGCTCAGACGAATCGGGGGTCGTCCCGCTCGCCGACGTGCAGGGAACCCCGAACCCCGGCAGGATCCTCGCCGGCTTCAAGCCCTCGGGCGGACCGCGGGTGATCGCCGCGCGCGTGCGCGGGGAGCTGCACTCCGCCTTCTCCGGCCCGCCGCCGCTCGCCCCAGGGCAGAAGCGGCCGGCCGGCTTCCCCCCCTACATCGCGCGCACGGTAAAGACGGCCAATCTGGTGGTGATCGCCGACTCCGACATCCTCGCCGACCGCTTCTGGGTGCGCACGCAGGATTTCTTCGGCCAGCGGCAGGCGGTGCCGTTCCACGACAACGGCGCGTTCATCGCCAATCTGGTCGGCTCGCTGGCGGGTGGAGACGCGCTGCTCGGCCTGCGCGGGCGCGGCACGCTTGCACGCCCGTTCGTGCGCATCGAAAACATGCGCCGCCAGGCCGACGCCCGCTTCCACCGCACCGAGGAGGCGCTGCAGACCCACCTGACGGAGGTGCAGAAGCAACTCGTGGCGCTGCGCACCGGCCGCACGGAAGGCGGCGCGGCGGCGGACCCGGTGATCACGCCGGAACAGCGCCAGGCCATCACCGCGCTGCGCCGCGACATCGTCTCCACCCGCGACAAGCTCCGCCGCGTGCAGCGCGACCTTCGCCGCGATATTTCGCACCTCGAAACCACCATCCGCCTGCTCGACATCGCCGCGGTGCCGGCGCTGCTGGCGCTGCTCGCCATCGGCATCGGCCTGGCGCGGCGCCGGCGACGCGCGCGGGCGCGTGGCTGAGGGAGGCGCGCATGAAATCCCGCACCGTTCTCGCCCTGGTGGTCCTTGCCGTCGCCGTCGCCGGCGCCGCCTGGATGTTCGCGAGCCCCCCCGCCAGCGTCAGCGGTACCGTGGAAGCGGAACGCGGCACGCTGATGTTCCCCGGCCTGGCGACGAAACTGGCAGAGGCGAGCCGGGTGGAGATCACCGCCAAAGGCCGCACGCTCACCATTGCCCGCGAGGGAGCCGATTGGGGCCTGCCCAGCCGTGGCGGCTACCCCGTGGACGCGCGGAGGCTCCGCGTACTGCTCACTGGCCTGACGCTGCTCCGCATGGACGCGCCGCGCACGGCCGATCCCGCGCTGCTGGAGCGCCTCGGCCTCGGCAACCCGGAAAGCGCCAACTCCACCGCCAACCTCGTGCGCGTGCTCGACGCCAAGGGGAACGTGCTCGCGGCGCTCATCGTCGGGCACCGGCGCGTCTACACGGAAGGCGGCCTGCCCGATTCCCTCTATGTCCGCCGCCCCGGACAGAACCAGTCGTGGTTGGCGGAAGGCCGGCTTCCCGTTCAGCCCGACGCCGAACTCTGGCTCCGCCGCACTGTCACCGACATCGCGCCGCAGGACGTCGCCTCGGTGGCCGTCCACCGCGGCGGCTCGGTGCTGCGCTTCGGCCGGACGGGCGGCAAGGAGGCGCTGCTCGAACCCTCCCCCGCCCCGGCGCTCGATCCGTACCGGCTCGACGATGTCTTCCGCGCCTTGCAGACGCTTACTCTCGACGACGTGAAGCCGGCCGCCTCGGCGCCGGGCGATCCCCTCGGCACTGCCCGCTTCACCCTGACCGATGGCACCACCCTCACGGTCAGCGTGTTCATCCCCGCTGAACCCGTCGGCAAGCCGCTGGCGGCGCAGACGATCTGGATCCAGTTCGCGGTCGGCGGCACCTCGCCGCAGGCACGGGCGCTGGCAAGGCGGCTCACCGGGTGGAGCTACCAGGTGGGGATCTGGAAGCAGAAGGCCTTCGTGCCCATGCTTGCCGACCTCGTGGCGCAGGCCGCCGCCCCGGCGGCGAAGTAGCCCGGCCGGGGAAAGCGAAAGACACCGCCATGCAGCGCGAATACCCCGCCTCTCCCGTGGTCGGCATCGGCATCTGCCTGCTCAGGCGCGACAATGGCGGAGAGGTGCTGCTGGCGCGGCGCGGCAAGGCCCCCGCCGCCGGCACATGGAGCCTTCCGGGCGGCGCGCAGGAACTCGGCGAGACGGCGGAAGAAGCGGCGCGGCGGGAACTGTTCGAGGAAACCGGCCTCGTCGCCGGGGAGATGCACCTCGCCGCCGCCGTCGACTCGATCCACCGCGATGCGCAGGGAAGGCTCCGTTTCCACTACACCATTATCGACTTCGCCGCCCTCGCCGCCGGCGGCACGCTCCGGCGCGGTGACGACGTGGCGGAGGTGCGCTGGGTGCCGCTCGGGGCGATCGACGACTACGGCCTATGGAGCGAGGCGATCCGGGTGATCGGCATTTCCCGCCGCATGCTGCTGCCCTGAAAGGCGCCACCCTCCTCCGGCAAGGAGGGTGGCCGGCGGATCACGCCACGGACAGTGGCGTGTTCGGGTAGCAAAGCTGGTCGCGCGAGAAGAAGTCGGAGCGGACGTAGTTGATCTCCATCAGGCGGCGGATGCCGACCAGCTTGCGCGGCTCGAAGCCGTGCCAGGTGTTCGCCCCGGGGATGAAGATGGTCGCGGAATTGAACTCGCCCTTCGAGCGGCCGACCCACTTCAGGTTGTTGTCGTAGATGTCGGTTCCCCACTCCGCGGTATCGGGGCCGGTGAACAGGTAGATCACCATCGAGAACAGCTTCTGCGGAATGTCGTGGTGCGGCTCCAGCCAGGCGCCGTCCACGTCCTGGATGTACTCGATGCGCAGGTTGCTGCCCTTGATGTCGAACTCGCAGGTTTCCCCCATCAGCTTCGCCACGTCGGGGCGCTGGAGTGCCTGGGCCAGCACCGAGCAGGTGGGGAATCTTCCCAGAAACTCGGGTGTGAAAAAGGTGCGCTTGTCGTTGTAGGTGCCGCGGGTGCCGTCGGTGCGGCCGACATCCGGCGGCGCGATCGGCAGCGTCAGAATGCCGACGACGATGTCCATCGGCAGGACCTGCTGCAAAAGCCAGTGCCGGTACGGCTCCTCGCGACGCCTGGAGGCACGCACCGCCCGGCTGAAATGCTCCGCTACCTCGTCCACCGTCGGCACCGGAGGAAACTTCTCGACCATCGGAAACGTAAACATCAGGACGTTCCTTTTCGCTGTTCGCCGAGGCATCGCGGGCCGCACCACAGCAGGCCGATGCAGAACTTCCTTTTTCGCCGCCTGGGATCTCCGCCCACGGCGCCCCGCCTCTCGCACCGCCGACTACACACCCGGGCCGGGGAATGGGTCAAGCGCGGCGAGGCGGCCCTACCGCCGCACCAGCCGGAGCGAACTGCACAATGCGCCGAGCGCGCCGAAACCCACCGCGAGCACCAGCGCGCCCCGCGCCCCCGCGCCGACGCCCGCGGCGGCGGTGGCGTTGAACAGTACCGCCACCATCGCCGCGCCGGAGGTCTGGCCAAGCATGCGGGCGGTGGAGAGCATGCCGCTGCCGGCGCCACTCCGTTCGTGCGGGACGCTGCTGATCATCTGCCGGTTGTTCGGCGCCTGGAACAGGGCGAAGCCGGCGCCGGCGAGCGCCATCCGCCACATCACGTCCGGCGCGGCGGCCACGGCCGGCATGGCCAACAGCAGACCGAGGCCGAGCGTCATCACCGACAGCCCGATGCCACCCAGAATGCCGGCGGGAAAACGGTCGGCCAGGCGGCCGGCGAACGGAGCCACCAGCCCCACGGCCACCGGCCAGGGCGTCATCATCAGCCCGGTCATCACCTGGCTGTGCCCTTGCGCCGTCTCGAACAGGAACGGCAGCGCCACGTAGGCGGCGGTCTGCGCGACGAAAGAACTGACCGAGGTCGCCACCGTCAGCGTGAATATCGGCCGGCGGAACAGGTCCACGGGCAGGATCGGCGCGGCGATGAGCAGTTGCCGGCGCACGAACACCGTCCCCGCCACCAGTGTCGCCGCCGCTTCGAGCGCGAGTGTGGACGGCGGCGCGTAGCCGAGGCCATCGACGGTGGCGATGAACAGAACGAAGGTGACGGCGTTGAGCGCGGCACTGGCGAAGTCGAAAGGATGCCGCGAGGGTTCGGGCCGCGGCAGCGCCCGGACCAGCAGCAGCGCGAGCGCGCCGATCGGCACATTCACGGCGAACAGCCACGGCCAGTTGGCAACCGCCAGGATCCCCGCGGCCACCGACGGCCCGACTGCGGCGGCGAACGCCACGATCAGGGCGTTGATGCCGAGGCCGCGCCCCAGTTGGTTGCGAGGAAAAATAAAGCGGATCAGGGCGGTATTCACGCTGACGATGCCGGCGCAGCCAAGGCCCTGCAAGGCGCGCGCCGCCACCAGCATCGGCAGCGAGGTAGAGAGCGTGCAGCCCAGCGAGGCCAGAGTGAACACGGCAAGCCCCGCGGCATAAACGCGCCGGTAGCCGAAGATATCGCCCAGCGAGGCGAACGGCAGCAGCATGCCGATGACCGAGATCTGGTAGGCGTTCACCACCCACACCGAGGCTGCCGGGCTGACGTGCAGATTGGCGGAAATGGTGGGGAGCGCGATATTGGCGATGGCGCCGTCGAGCACCGATACGCCTACCGCGAGCGCGAGCGTGAGAAGCGCCCGCCAACGCTGTGCCGGGGGCAGGCCATCGTTCGAGTTCATTCCCCGCTGTTAGGCCCGGCACCCGCGCCCGCGCAACACCCGGCCTCGCGCCGCCCCGCCTATGGGCGTTCCGTTTCGCCGCTCGCCATGGAGCGCGCCATCGCTTCCAGCACACGCATCGCCCGCGCTCCGTCGGCGATGGTTGGCGCGTCGGATGCCTCGTCCGTGGCGGCGCGCACGAAGGCGGCAAGCAGCGCGCAGTAGCCCTTGTGGTCCTCGTTCGCGGCGGCGGTTAAGTTCGGCTCCCACACCAGCGTATCGCGCAAGTCGTCGAGGGTGGCCTGCGGATCGGAGGACTTGAAGGCCGGGTCGCGGAAATAGCGAACCTCGTGCACGTTGCGCATTTCCACCCGGCGGTGGTCGCCCATCACCTGCCACCACTCCATCGGCGTACCCCGCGATTGGTGCGTGCCCATCACCACGGTGGCCAGCGCGCCGGACTCCACCTCGAAGCCCACGTGCAGCAGCAGCTTTCCGGGCGCGAGTTCACACTTGCGCGCCCGCACGCCCGTCACCGGCGCGCCCAGCAGCCAGGGGACGAGATCCATCGCGTGCACCGCGTGGTGCAGAAGGAAACTCTCGTAGCTGCCGGCGAAATATCCAGGCGCGGTCATGTATTCGCCGAGCAGGGAAACGGCCGGCCCGAACGCGGGCGCGCGCAACAGGTTGCCGGCGATGCGGTTCGCCGTGGAGTAGCGCTTCATGAAGCCCACCACGCAGGGCCGGCCCGCCTTCGTCGCAAGTGCCGCGATCTCCTCCGCCTCGCGCGCGGTTGGCGCCGGCGGCTTCTCCACAAACACGGCAAGCCCGCGCCGCAGGGCCTCCGCGGCGAAGACGGCGTGCCGATGCGGCCCCACCGCCATGCCCACGGCATCGAGGCCACCCGCCGCCAGCAACTCCCCGCCATCGGTGAAGCGCCGTGCCACGCCGTAGCGATCGGCGACCGTCGCGAGCCTCGCCGCATCGACATCTGCGAGCGCCGAAAGCCGCACCGGCAGCCGCACAAGCTGCGGCAGCAGCATCTCGGCGGCGTGCGTGCCGCAGCCGATCCATCCCACCTTCAGCATCGCCGCGCTCCCGCCGCGAACAGCAGTCCGCGCAGCACTTCGGCGGAACGGCGAAGGTCCGCGTCCTCGTCGCGCTCCGGCGGCCGCCATTGCGCCAGCGGCACGCCGAGACGGCGGTCGTCGCGGCGGAACGGTTCGAGCGTGATCGGCCCCGTGTAGCGGATGGCCGCGAGCGCCCGGCAGATCGGGGAAAAATCGAGATGCCCGCTGCCGAGAAAGCCCCGGTGGTTCTCGTTCGCCTGGAAGTGCAGCAGATGCGCCCCGGCAAGGCGGATCGCCTCCGGCAGATCGTCCTCCTCCATGTTCATGTGGAACGTGTCCAGAATCAGCCCACACGCGGGGCTCGCCACCAGCCGCACCAGTTCCAGCGCCTGGGACACGGTGTTGCAGAAATCGGTCTCGAAACGATTGAGCGGCTCGATGGCAAGCGCGACGCCCGCGCTTTTGGCATGGCGCGCAACTTCCGCCAAGCCTTCGGCCACCCACGCCACCCGCTTCGCCCGCGCCTCCTCGGCGAAGGGGCGCGGAGCGCGCCCCGCGAACACCAGCGGCGCGCCGTAGAGCGGCCCGCCCAACAGCGGCGCGCCGATCTCCGCGCACACGTCGATGCAATGCCTCAGATAGGAAATGCCGGCGGCGCGCACGTCCGCATCGTCAGATGCGGGATCACGCATGGCGTTCACCCGCGCCGTCAGCAGCACGCCGAGCCCCGCCTCGCGCAGAGCGGCACCCGCCGCGCGCGGCTCCATCTCGTCCGCTTCCGGCACCAGCAACTCCACGAACTCCATGTCGGCGTCGCGCATGCGCGCGAACAGCGGAAACGCGCGCGCGGTGAACGGGCGCGCGTAGGTCATGGAGATCACCCCGACGCGGGGCATCCGCCACGCTTCCATGCTCGCTCTCTTATCCCTTCACCGCGCCGCCGGTCAGGCCGCTCACCAGACGTTTCTGCGCGAACAGGAACAGGAACACCACCGGCAGCGCCACCAGCGTGCCCCCGGCCGTCAGCAGTCCCCAGTTGATGGTGTTCTCGCCGATGAACATCTGCAGCGCCACGGTCACGGTGCGGACGTGCCTTCCAGCCAGCATCAGCGCGAACAGGTATTCGTTCCACGAGGCGATGAACAGGTAGAGCCCCACCGCCACCACGCCCGGCGCGGCCAGCGGCAGGATCACGAGGCGCAGCAGTTGCAGCCTCGTCGCGCCGTCGACCATCGCCGATTCGTCGAGTTCCGTCGGCAGGCCGTCCATGTAGCCCGTCATCAACCAGATGGCGAACGGCAGGGTGAAGGTGGCGTGGCCCATGATAAGGGCATAGTACGTATCCAGAAGGCCGAGCTGGCGCATCAGGATGAACAGCGGCAGCACCAGCAGCACCACCGGAAACATGTTCACCACCAGGAACTGGATGCGCAGCACATGCCTTCCGGGAAAGCGGAAGCGGGAAAACGCGTAGGCAGCGGGCAGGGAAAGCAGCAGGCCCAGCACCACGGCGCCGGAAGCCACCACCAGGCTGTCGCGCAGGTTGTAGAGGAAGCTCGTGCGCCTGAGTAGCGTGATGTAGTGCACCAGGGTGAAGCTGCCGGGAATGATCGAGATGGGCGAATGCGTCAGCTCCAGCGTCGGACGCACCGAGGTCAGCATCATCCACAGCCACGGGCCGAGGCCGAAGGCGAGAATGGCGAGCACCGGCAGCTCGGTGCCGAGGAACAGGCGCAGGCGTTTCATTTCCCGCTCCGCACGGCGTAGAAAATGACGACGGCAAGCAGCAGCAGCGTCAGCAGCACCGCGAGCGCCGAGCCGTAGCCGTAGTTCGCGCCCGACCACGCGGTGAGGAAGGCGTAGAGCGGCAGAGTCTCGGTGGACGTGCCGGGCCCGCCGCCGGTCATCACCAGCAGCAGGTCGAGTGAGTTCGCCACCCAGATCATGCGCAGAAGCAGTGCGGTGGACATCACCGGCATCAGTCCCGGCAGCGTCACGTAGCGGAACGAACGTACCGCGCCGGCACCGTCGATCGCCGCGGCTTCGTAGTGTTCGCGCGGGATCGCCTGCAACCCGGCTAGGAGCGTGACGCAGAAGAACGGGAATCCCTGCCAGGTGATGGCGAGGATCACCGCCGCCATCGCCGTGCTCGGCTGCGCGAGCCAGGGGACGGGCCCGCTCAGCAGCCCGAGATCGACGCCGACCTGGTTGATGATGCCAAGGTTGAAGTCGAGCATCCAGGTCCAGACGAGGCCGATGATCACCGAAGGCAGCGCCCAGGGAATCACCACCAGGGCTCGCGCCACCGGCCGCCACCAGAACTGGCGGTTGAGCAGGAGCGCGGCGGTCAGGCCGAGGGCGAACTGCAACCCGACCGCCGCGCCCACCCACACGAACGAACGCCCCAGCCCGTCCCAGAACGTATGGTCGTGCAGCGCCGTCACGTAGTTGGCGAGGCCGACGAACGGCCGCACCTGCGGGCGGAACAGCACCACGTCGTGGAGCGACAGCCACAGCGTTTCCAGCACCGGCCCGAGCACCAGCAAGCAGGTGGCGATCAGCGCCGGGGCCAGAAACAGCCAGGGTGTCAGGGCGGCTCGTTTCATACGTCGTTCAGTCGCCGTAGAACAGCTTCTCGAAGGTGCGCATCATGTCGTCGGGCGAGACCTGCCCGAGCAGTGCCTTCTGCGTCGTCTGCGGCCACACCGTGCGCGTGAAGTCGGCGGTTTGCGGCGTCGGCGGCAGCACGTGCGCCAGCGGCAGCGACTCCACGGTTGCGTCGAGGAAGCGCTTCGGCTCGGCGTCCCAGTGCGCGCCGCCCGATTTCGTCACCGTCACCTGCCCCGAGAGCTTGTTGAAGATGACGTTCGCTTCGCCGCTCGACAGATAGGCCAACCATTCCCACGCCGCTTCCTGGTTCTTGCTCTGCGCGAAGATGGCATTGGAGCCGTCACCGAAGTCGGTCCAGCCCTTGCCGTCCGCGCCGCGCGGCACCGGCACCGCGGTGATGGCGTCGCCGAGCGCCTTCACCATCTCGTTCGCCGAGCCGATGTGGTGGATCGTCATCGCCGTGCGCCCCGCCTTCATGTTGGCGATGGTCTGCACGAAGCCGTCGTTCGGCGCCGATGGCGGGAACACGTGATGCACGCGGTAGAGATCAATGAACCAGCGGTTGGCGGCGAGCGCCTTCGGCGTGATCAGCCCGCCCTTCTCCAGCTTGGCGCCGTTGCCGAGGACGAGCGAGCCCCAGTGGTCGTGCCCGCCGGGTCCGCCGCGCATGCCGAAGCCCCAGTGGCCGTCGCCGGTGGTGGCTTCCGCGCCGGAGAGGAAGTTCTCGAAGTTGGTCGGCAGCGGCAGGTTCTTCTTGGCGAACCAGTCCTGGCGCACATAGAGGTAGAGCACCACGTACTGCAGCGGCAGGTAGTACATTTTGCCGTCCGGCGCGCGCGTCAGCCGCCACAGGTCGTCGGAGATGTCACTCTTCCCCGCCCACGCGGAAATCCACTTGTCGAGCGGCACAAGGGCCTGCATTTCCATCAGCCGCGGCTGGTTCTGGAACTTCACCATCGCGGTGTCCGGCGCGTTGCCGGCGATGATCGCAGTGTAGAGCCGCGTGTCGTAGTCGGAGCCGCCGCCCCAGGGGATGCCCTCGGCCTCGATCTTGATGCCGGGGTGCGCCTTCTCGAAGGCCTGCACGAGCCCGGCCGGCGAGGCGGTCGGATCGTCGAAGTGGTACCACCAGCGCACCTTCACCGGCGTGGCGGCGTGGGGGCGGGCGAGCGGCGCCACAACGCCAAGGGCGGCGGCGCCGGTAAGCAGGGTTCGACGTTTCATGGCCTTGTTCTCCCTTTGCAGCGGTCTTGTGGTTTCCGAAGTAATAGCGTCCGCGCCGCTTCCGGCACGGCCGGCGGGCGGAGGCCGGCCGGACGGCTCTCCGTGGTCCCGCGCGTCGAGGCGTGGCGAGAGGCTCATGCGGCGACGTTCCTCTCGACTATGGTGTCGAGGTGGGCACCCAGTTCGTGGTTGAGCGCCGCCGCGTCGCCCGCGCGCAGCGCCGCGAGAATCGGCCGGTGCCGCAGCGCCGTCTGCGTCAGCGGCCGGCGATGCCACGGCGCCCACAGACGGAAACGGTAGGAATGCAGCATCACCCGCGCCAGAATGGGCACCATGGCGAACAGCCCGGACGCCCGGAACAGGGCGAGATGCAGATCCATGTCCGCTTCCAGCACCGCCCAGGCGTCTCCCGCCCTGGCCGCCCGCTCCATCCGCTCCTGGATGGCCTCGAGCCCGGCGAGGTCGCCGGCGGAAAGCCGGCGGATGCTCCTGCGCGCGCCGCGCAACTCCAGCCGTCTTCGCAGGTTCAGTATCTCGGTGGCGGAGCCGAGGTCAAGGTCGGTCACGGTGGTGCCCTGCCGCCCGGCGCGCAGCACCAGCCCCTCGCCTTCCAGGCGAAGCAGCGCCTCGCGCACCGAGGACTGGCTGCAGGCGAGTTCCGCGGCGAGGCCGAGTTCGGTCAGCACCGCGCCCGGCGCGAATTCGTTCATCACGATTCGCCGCCTGAGTTCCGCCAGCACACGCGAGGCCCTGGCTTCCGACATCGACACGCCGTTTCCTCGATGGATTATCGATATTGGCCGCAGAGTAGCCACGCCTCCCCCCTCTCGACAAGAACAAATTCGCGCCGCCAGCGCCGCGAATTCTTTCCTCAAATAAGGAGCCGTCATGACCGCCCCGCTGTTCACCACCCTCGCCGCGCTCGCTTTCGAGCCCCGCCACCAGGGCGCCCACCGGGCCCTGGTGCAGCAGACGGAGAACCTCCAGTTCGTTGTCTACCGGCTCGATCCGGGCGGTTCCATTCCCGCCCATCACCACAGCGGCAGCTGGGATATTTCCCTCGTGCTCTCGGGCGCGCTCGTCGTCACCTGCCGCCACCCCGAGGTACCGGAAGCGCGCCGCTGCGAAGCGGGCGCCATCGGCATCGTCCCCCCCGGCGTGGTTCACGCGATCGCCAACGCCAGCGAAACCGAGCCGGCAACCTTCGCCTTGCTGCAAAGCCCGGGCACCGGCTTCGATTTCGTCCGCGCCGGGGCGACGCCGGAGTCTTGAGGCCGTCGCGGGTTCCCCTCGAAAGCGCGCCCCGGGCTTGCTACATTGCCTGCATGCGCGCCCCCGACCCCCCTTCCGCCGGCGACGAGCCCGGCTGGGAAATCCCCGACCGGCTACAGCCGAACGCCGGCGATTGCGGCTTCGACCTCGAACGCGTGCTCGCCTCGGTGGTGGGCCTGCGCGCCCAGGTGCCGGCGAACGCCTACACCGCCGCCACCCTCGGCACCGAGCGCACCGGCAGCGGCGTGGTCATCCGCGCGGACGGCCTCGTGCTCACCATCGGCTACCTGATCACCGAGGCCGAATCGGTGTGGCTCTCCACCGCCGACGGCCGCGCGGTTCCCGCCGATGTCCTCGCCTACGACCAGCCTACGGGCTTCGGCCTGGTGCAGGCGCTCGGCCGCCTCGGCCTCGACCCGCTTCCGCTCGGCGATTCAGAGACGGTCGGCAGCGGCGCCCCGGTGATCGTCGCCGCCGCCGGCGGGCGCGAGCATGCGGTGCGCTCCAAGGTGGTCAGCAAGCAGCCCTTCGCCGGCTACTGGGAGTATTTTCTCGAGGAAGCGTTTTTCACGGCGCCCGCGCACCCCTTCTGGAGCGGCGCCGCGCTGATCGGCGCGGACGGGCGCCTGCTCGGCGTCGGCTCGCTGATCCTGCAGCAGGGCGACGGGGCGCAGCGCGTCGACATGAACATGCTGGTGCCCATCGGGCTGCTGCCGCCCATCCTCGACGACCTGCTGGCCACCGGGCAGAGCAAGGTGCCGCCGCGGCCCTGGCTCGGCCTCTACGCCACCGAGACCGACAGCGGGGTGATGGTCGGCGGCACGGCAAGCAACGGTCCCGCCGCGCGCGCCGGGTTGCGGCAGGGCGACCGCATCGTCGCCGTCGGCGTCGACGACGTGGACGATCTCGCCTCGCTGTGGCGAAAAGTGTGGGCCGCGGGTCCCGCCGGAGTGCCGGTGGTGCTGCGCGTGGAACGCGGGGGCAGCGTGCAGACCGTGCGCCTGATCTCCGCCGACCGCGCCACCTTCCTCCGCCGCCCGCTGCTGCACTGAAGCGAAGGCCGGCCGCCGCCTTCAGCCGAGCAGCTTGCCCACCAGTTGCGCCGTGTAATCCACCACCGGGATCACCCGGCCGTAGTTGATGCGCGTCGGCCCGATCACGCCGATGGCGCCCACGATGCGCTGGCTGGCGTTGCGCGCCGGCGCCACCACCATGGAAAGGCCGGACGCGCCGAACAGGCCGCTCTCCGCGCCGATAAAAATGCGCACGCCCTCGGAGTGCTCGGCGAGTTCGAGCAGCCGCAGCATGGTTTCCTGCGTCTCCAGGCGCTCGAACAGCATCTGGATGGCGGCGAGGCGCTCCTGGTGCATCACGTCGGCAAGCAGCTTCGCCTGCCCGCGCACGATCAGGCTGCCGCCGCGCCCCTCGTCGCTCCAGGTGGCGAGGCCCGCCTCCACCACCTGCGCCGTCAGCGCGTCGAGTTCGGAGCGGTTGGCAGCCATTTCGTCGGCCACCACCTTGCGCAGGTCGGGCAGCCCTCGGCCGTTCAGGTGGGCGTTCAGGTAATTGCCCGCCCGCTGCAACGCCACCGGCGGCACGCCGGGCGGCACCTCGATCACCCGGTTCTCCACCTGCCCGTCGGCGTTCACCAGAATCACCAGAGCGCGGCCCGGCCCGAGCGGCACGAACTCCACATGCCGCAGAGGGCCTTCGGATTTCGGCGCCAGCACCAGCCCGGCGGCGGCAGAAAGCCCGGAAAGCAGCGCGGAGGCCTCGGCCAGCGTGTCCTCGAGGCTGCGCCCGGCGTGGGTCAGCGCGCCGGAAATCGCTTCCCGCTCCTCCTCGGCCAACTCGCCGAACTGCAACAGCCCGTCGACAAACAGCCTGAGACCCAGTTCGGTCGGCAGGCGCCCGGCCGAGGTGTGCGGCGCGAACAGCAGCCCGGCCTCCGTCAGGTCGGCCATGACGTTGCGGATGGTCGCCGGGGATGGCGCCCCTGGCAGCAGGCGCGACAGGGTGCGGCTGCCCACCGGCTCACCGGTTTCCACGTACTGTTCGACGATCTCGCGCAGCACCGCGCTCGCGCGCGCGTCGAGCGAGGGAAGCAGCGGCTTCGCGCCGGAAGGAACGGATGCGGGCAACATGCGCAGACGGCACAAGGGTCAGGAGTGGTTTGCCTCACACTAGATGGCATCGCGCGCCACGGCGTCAACGCCGCCCGCTCTTGCGCGCGAGAGCCGCAGGCGCCATAGCGCCCGCGTTCTGCCAAAGGATCCGCCGATGCGCCCCTCCGGCCGCGCTCCCGTCGTTCTTCGCCCGCTCGCCATCGAGACGGGCATCGCCCACCACGCCGAAGGCTCGGCGCTGATCCGCATGGGCGGCACCGAGGTGCTGTGCGCCGCCAGCGTGGAGGCGAAGGTGCCCTCTTTCATGCGCAACTCCGGCAAGGGCTGGATCACCGCCGAATACGGCATGCTGCCGCGCGCCACCCATACCAGGGGCGACCGCGAGGCCGCGCGCGGCAAGCAGTCCGGCCGCACGCAGGAGATCCAGCGCCTGATCGGACGCAGCCTGCGCGCCGTCACCGACCGTGCCGCGCTGGGCGAGATCACCATCACGCTCGATTGCGACGTGCTGAACGCCGATGGCGGCACGCGCTGCGCCTCCATCACCGGCGCCTGGGTGGCGCTGGCGCTCGCCTGCCGCCATCTCGTGCGCATGAACGTGCTGAAGGCCTCGCCGCTGCGGGGCCAGGTGGCGGCGGTTTCCTGCGGCCTGGTGGAAGGCGAGGCGGTGCTCGACCTCGACTACGCCGAAGACAGTTCGGCGCAGGCCGACGCCAATTTCGTCCTCACCGACGCCGGCGGGCTCGTGGAAGTGCAGGCCACCGCCGAGGGCGAGCCGTTCGCCGAGGCGCGGCTGCTGGAACTGCTGGCGTTGGCCCGGCTCGGCACCGACGCGCTGTTCGCCGCACAACGGGCGGCGCTGGAGCAGGGCTGATGGCGCGGCGCCTCGCCTCCGGCGAGAAGCTGGTGCTCGCCAGCCACAACGCCGGCAAACTGCGCGAGATCGCCGACCTGCTTGCCCCCTACGGCGTGGCGTGCCTCGGCGCCGGAGCGCTCGGCCTCGCCGAGCCGGAGGAGACGGAGCCCGATTTCGTCGGCAACGCCCGGCTGAAGGCGCTCGCCGCCGCCCGCGCCAGCGGACTGCCCGCGCTCGCCGACGATTCCGGGTTCTCGCTCGCCGCCCTGGAAGGCGCTCCCGGCGTGCTCTCGGCGCGCTGGGCGGGGCCGGAGCGCGACTTCGCGGCCGCCATGCGCCTCGTCTGGCAGCGCCTCGGCGACAGCGCCGACCGCCGCGCCTGGTTCACCGCCGCGCTCTGCCTCGCCTGGCCGGACGGCGAGACCGCCACCTTCCTCGGCCGCGTCGAAGGGGAAGCGGTGTGGCCGCCGCGTGGTGCCAGGGGCTTCGGCTACGACCCGATGTTCGTCCCTGCCGGCGGCACGCTCACCTACGGCGAGATGGAGCCGGCGGAGAAGCACGCCACCAGCCACCGGGCGCGCGCCTTCGCGCAACTGGTGGCGGCCTGCCTCGGTCCCGCCCCGGCCGCGCGGCACGCCTGCCCGAGAAACGCTTCCGGGCACAGCCTCTCTGGTGTAGAGGCCGCGCCATGACCGCCGCTTTCTCCCGCGCCTCGCTGCAGCCGGAAGTCGCCGCGCCGCTCATCCTCGCGGTGCCGAAGGGGCGCATCCTCGAGGAATGCGCGCCGCTCCTGCTGCGCGCCGGCATCGCCCCCGACCCCGCCCTCACCGACGAAAGCAGTCGGGCGCTGCGCTTTTCCACCGACGATGCGCTGCTCGACGTCGTGCGCGTGCGCAGCTTCGACGTCGCCACCTTCGTTGCCCTCGGCGCGGCGCAGATCGGCATCTGTGGCGCCGACGTGCTGATGGAGTTCGACTACCCGGAAATCTACGCCCCTCTCGATCTCGGCATCGGCGCCTGCCGCATCTCGGTGGCCGCGCCGAAGGGCGACGGCCTCGACGACGACCCGCAAAGCTGGAGCCGGGTGCGCGTGGCCACCAAGTATCCGAACGTCGCCCGCCGCCATTTTGCCGCCCGCGGCGTCAACGCCGACGTGGTGCACCTGAACGGCGCCATGGAACTCGCCCCCGGCCTCGGCCTCACAAGGCTGATCGTCGATCTGGTCGCTTCCGGCTCCACTCTGAAAGCCAACGGCCTGGTGGAAACCGAGGTGATCGCCAAAATCACCAGCCGGCTGATCGTCAACCGCACGGCGCTGAAGACGCGCCCGGAGCAGATCGGTGCCTTCATCGCCCGCTTCCGCGCCGCTTTGGCGGCGTAGCGGCAGGCCGACGATGATCCGCCTCTCCACCCGCGATCCCGGCTTCGAGCCCGCCTTCGCCGGGCTGCTGGAACAGACCCGCGCCACCACCAGCGAGGTGGGAGCGGCGGTGGCCGCGATCATCGCCCACGTCCGCGCGGAGGGCGATGCCGCGCTCTGCGCCCTGACCTACCGCTTCGACGGGCTGAAGCTTGCTCCGGCGGCGCTGCGCATCACCGGGGCCGAGATCGAGGAGGCCGCCGCCGGCGTCTCCCCGGAACTCGCCGCCGCGCTCGATGTCGCGGCCCGGCGCATCGAGGCGTTCCACCGCGCGCAACTGCCCGCCGACTTCGACACCACCGACTCTGAAGGGCTCCGGCTCGGCCTGCGCTGGACACCGCTCGCCTCCGTGGGCCTCTACGTGCCGGGCGGCAAGGCCGCCTACCCTTCCTCGGTGCTGATGAACGCCATTCCCGCGCGCGTCGCCGGGGTGCCGAGGCTCGCCATGTGCGTGCCCACGCCGGGCGGGGTGCTGAACCCGCTGGTGCTGGCCGCCGCGCGCCGCGCCGGGGTGGAGGAAATCTACCGCGTCGGCGGCGCGCAGGCGGTGGCCGCGCTCGCCTGGGGCACCGAAAGCATCGCGCCGGTGGACCGCATCGTCGGCCCCGGAAACGCCTATGTGGCGGAGGCGAAGCGGCAGGTGTTCGGCCGTGTCGGCATCGACGCCATCGCCGGGCCTTCCGAGGTGGTGGTGATCGCCGACCAGGGCCAGGACCCGGCGCGCATCGCCGCCGACCTGCTCGCCCAGGCCGAGCACGACGAATCCGCGCAGGCAATCCTGATCACCGATTCCGTGGCGCTGGCCGACGCGACGGCGGCGGCGGTGGCCTCCCTGCTGCCCACCCTGCCGCGCGCGGCCATCGCGCAGGCCTCGTGGGAGCACTTCGGCGCCATCGTCGTCGTGCGCGGCCTCGAGGAAGCAGCCGCCCTCGCCGACAGGCTCGCACCGGAGCACCTCGAGATCATGACCGCCGATCCAGCCGGCCTGTTCGCGCGCATCCGCAATGCCGGCGCCGCTTTCCTCGGCGCCTCCTGCCCCGAGGCGCTGGGCGACTACGTGGCCGGGCCGAACCACGTTCTGCCCACCGGCCGGACCGCGCGCTTCGCCTCCGGCCTTTCCGTGTTCGATTTCCTCAAGCGCACCACCTGGATCGCCGGCGACGACGCGGCACTCGCCCGTCTCGG
>JAJXZO010000192.1 GCA_021780035.1 Pseudomonadota bacterium | reverse complement strand
ACGCCACCCAGGCGGTGACGAGGCCGAGCGCGTCGCCGGCGTTGTGCACCGCGTCGGCGAGCAGCGCCGTGGAATGGGCGAGGAAGCCGAAGAACACCTGCGCCGCCACCAGCGCGAGGTTGAGCGCTGCGCCCACGGCGAAGGCGAGGCCGAAGCGGACGGGCGCGTGGGTGTGCGGACCCCGGTCGGTGTGTTCGTTCAGCATACCGCATTCCTCAAATGGAATATAAGCCACAGGACGCCGGCAGCGCAACGACGCCGCAGCCAAAGGAGAATGGGAATGCAGGCACGGTTTTGCCGCAGCGGTCAGAACCAGAGGTCGAACAGCAATTTGGCCGCGATCAGGTAGAGCAGCACGGCGATGATGCGCTTCACCTGCCGGTTGGCGAGCTTGCGGCTCATCAGCCAGGAGCCGAGCACGGCCCCAACGACGGAGGCGGCGGCCGTGGCGGCGAGCAGGGGGCCGTCGAGGCCGCCCAGCGAGACGCGGCCGAGGAAGCCGGCGAGGGAGGCGAAGACGACGATGAAGGCGGTGGTGGCGGAGGCCTGCTTCGGGGTGACGCCGAGGGAGACCAGCCCCGGCAGGATGATGTTGCCGCCACCCACCCCGAGCAGGCCGCCGAGGAAGCCGGCGATACCGCCAAGGGGCACGCCGACGAGCAGTGCGCCCTTCGTGCCGGAGGCGGCCTTGCCGCTGGCGGCGGGCTGGTAGAACAGCATCATGGTGGCGGCGAACACCAGGAACAGCGCGAACAGCCCGAGCAGCGTGCCGCGCGGCACGAAGCCGCTGGCGCGCGCGCCGAGCGGGGCGAGCACCATCGAGACGACGACGATGGGCGCGGCCAGCCGCCACAGGATCAGCCGCTCGCGGGCGAAGGTGACGGAGGCGAACGCCATGGAGATGGCGTTCAGCAGCAGCGCCGTGCTCATCGCCACATGCAGTTCCACACCGAGGGCGAGGAACACCGGCACCAGGATGAAGGCGGCGCCGATGCCGGCGATGGTCAGCACGGTGGTGAAGCCCAGGGTGACGAGACCGGCCCAGAGCGCGATCATGGCGGAGCCTCCCGGAGCGGGCGCGGGTTCAGGCGGCCGGGGCGGCCTTCTCCGCGCAGGGGATGCAGAGGCGGCGGCCTTCGACCTCGCGCAGCTTGTGGACGAACACCCGCTCGCCGCAGGCGTCGCACAGCGCGCTCTCGAACTCGCCCTTCCGCTTCGTCACCGGATGGTCGAGCACCGGGCCGATGTCGAGGAAATCGGCCGCCGGGCGGCTCATCACCGCGGCCACCAGCGGATCGGTGATGGCCGGAGCCACGTCCTGCGGCGGCACGCCCTGCCTGCGCTGGGCGACGAACGGCGATTGCAGCATGCGGCCGAAGAATTCGGGCTTCAGGGAGACGCGCACGGACTTGCCCCGCTTCGTGTCGATCAGGGTGAAGGCCATCTTGCCCCAGTAGGTCTTGCGCGCGTTGCCCTTGCCGTAGGTGCAGCCGGTGACGGTCATCAGCCCGTCGACGAAGCAGCCGGCGGCGTGGTCGTCGCCCGTCTCGGCCAGCAGCACCAGTTCCTTGTCCTCGGCGCGCTCGACGCCGAGGGCGTTCATCGCCGCCGCCCCGGCGCGGAGCCCCAGCGGCATGGCCGGGCACTTGTGGCCGTGGAAGGCGAGGGCGGTGGAGAGAAAATCGGCGGCTTCGATCATGATGTTTTCCTCCCGCCGGGGCGCCCGCGATCGGCGCCCGGGCAGACACATTCGATTTGGTGAATATGCTCCGTAACGCATGTATCGGCAAGCGTCGCGCACACACCGTCCCGCATGGCTGTTGCGCCGTCGGAACATGGAGCGTGCGGCCTGCGGGCCGCGCCTGGCGGATCAGACGGAAAGGCGGCTGTTGCGGATGTCGGTGATCAGCATGCTGCCCGGCGCGTGGGTGATGCAGAAGCGCGGCTTTGCCGCCGCGATCACCGCCTGCGGCGTCACCCCGCAGGCCCAGAACACCGGCAGTTCGCCCGCGTTCACGTGCACCGGGTCGCCGTAGTCGGGCCGCGAGAGATCGGCGATGCCGATCGCCTCCGGCAGGCCGATGTGCACCGGGGCGCCGTGCACCGAGGGATAGCGGGAGGTGATCTGGATGGCGCGGATTGCCGCTGCCGGGGTGAAGGGGCGCATGGACACCACCAGCGGGCCGAAGAAGCGCCCGGCCGGCACGGTGGCGACATTGGTGCGGTACATCGGCACGTTGCAGCCCTGGGTGATGTGGCGGATCTCGAGACCGTCCTCCAGCAGCGCCTGCTCGAAGGAGAAGGAGCAGCCGAGCGCGAACACCACGAGATCGTCCCGCCAGAAGGAGGCGATGTCGGTGGGTTCGGCGATCAGCGTGCCGTTCTCCCACACGCGGTAGCGGGGGACATCGGTGCGGATGTCGAGATCGGCGGCGAGCGTGGGCAGGGCGGTGCTGCCCGGCTCGGACACCGCCAGCACCGGGCAGGGCTTCGGGTTGGCCTGGGCGAAGCGGAGGAAATCGTGCGCTTCCTCGGCGGGCAGGATGGCGAGGTTCGCCTGCACGTTGCCGGGGGCGAGGCCGGCGGTGGGGCCGGTGACGGCGCCGGTGCGGATCCGCCGCCGCTCGGCGCTGCCCGCCGCGCTGCCGTCGTGCGTTTGTGCCTGCATCAGCCCCTCCCGTGTTCGCCGCCCGGCGCGGCGCGAAGGAGCATCATAACGGCAGTTTCCGCCCCGGCGAGAGGGTTGCCTAAGGGTCGCGGCCGAGGCCGGCGGCGGCGAGTTCGTTCAGGTACTTGTGCCAGCGCTGCTCCTGGTCGCGGCCGAGGAGGAACAGGTAGTCCCAGGAGTAGATGCCGGTGTCGTGGCCGTCGTCGAAGACGAGGCGCACCCCATAGTTGCCGACCGGCTCGGCGGCCACCAGCCCGACATTGCGCTGCCCGGAAACCAGGACGCGCTCGGCGGGCGAATGGCCCTGCACCTCGGCGCTCGGGCTTTCCACGCGCAGCAGTTCGGCGGGGTAGGAGAAGCGGCTGCCGTCGGCGAAGGCCACCTCGAGGCGGCGGGCGGCCTTGCGGACGCGGATTTCCGTGGGCTGCGGCATCAGGGCGTGTCCAGGTGCCTCGCTTCCTCGGGCAGCATGATGGGGATGCCGTCGCGGATCGGATAGGCGAGGCCGGCGGCGCGGCTGACCAGTTCGTTGCGGACGCGGTCGTATTCCAGAGGCTGGCGCGTCAGCGGGCAGACGAGGATTTCCAGCAGCTTCGGATCGACCGGCACGGGGGCGGAATTCTCGGACATCGGCGTTCTCCCGGCGGCTCAGCGGAACAGCAGCGACGACAGCCGCCGGCGCGCCGCCACGGTGACGGGATCCTCGAAGCCCCAGGCCTCGAAGAACTTGAGAAGCTGGACCCGCGCCGCCTCCTCGTTCCAGGCGCGGTTGCGGCGGATGATCTCGAGCAGCGCGTCGGCCGCCTCCTCCCGCCGCTCCGAGGCGTTGAGCGCGGTGGCGAGATCGTAGCGGGCCGCGAGGTCGGCGGGGTCCTGGGCGATGCGCGCTTCGAGCGCGGCAAGCTGACCGCGGGCGGCGCGCCCTTCGACGGCGAGCGCCAGCGCGCTGCGGGCGCCGGAGACCTCGGGGTGTTCGGCGATGGCGGCGGGAACCTGGGAAAGCGCCTGCTCCGCCTTCTCCTCGTGGCCGAGGGCCAGCTCGGCGCGGATCAGCCCGCCCCAGGCGGCGGGGTTCTCCGCCTCGTCGTGCAGCGCGGCGGCGAAGAGCTCGGCGGCTTCCGATGCGTTGCCCTGGGCGAGCGCCTCTTGCGCCTCGGCCAGCAGATCGGCGACCGGCATGGCGGCGCCGCCGGCCGACTTCAGCAGCGTCTCGACGAAGCGGCGCACTTCCGACTCCGGCAGCGCGCCCTGGAACAGATCGACGATCTGCCCGTTCCAGAAGGCGGCGACGGTGGGCACGGACTGCAGCGGCAGACCGAGCTGCACCAGCTGCTGCACGAGGCCGCGGTTCTTGTCGATGTCGATGCGCACGAGGCGGATGCGGCCGTTCGCCTGGGTGACGACCTTCTCCAGCATCGGCGTGAGCTGCCGGCAGGGGCCGCACCAGGTGGCCCAGAAATCGACGAGGACGGGAACCTCGCGCGAGGCCTCCACCACGTCCTGCATGAAGGTCTTCTCGCTGCCGTCGATGATCGCCGGCCCGGCGCTGGCCCCGCCTTGGGCCTGGCCCTGGGTGGGATCGGTGATGAGCTCCATGGAGGCGTCCTCGGCTGCGGTGGGCGATGGACCGACATAGATGGCAATTTTGCCCCCAAGCACAACCCACATTGCGGGCCGCGCAGCGACGGGGCGTTCGCGGGGCGGCGGAGGCTCTTGCAATCGGCGGCGAGACCGCATAGAAGGCGGCCCGGCCCGGCTGGGCCGCTTGGAGCGCGGGCGTAGCTCAGAGGTAGAGCATAACCTTGCCAAGGTTGGGGTCGAGGGTTCGAATCCCTTCGCCCGCTCCAGATCCCTCCCTGGAAAACCAGAGCGCCGGCGCGGTCCTTCGGGACCGCTTTTTGCTTTACCGCCCCCCGGCTCCCGCGGCCGGCAACGCGGAACCGCGCGGCCCCGCATGGTGGCCGGCACCGGATTTCGCGACGATCGCCTACCGCTTCGATGCGGCGCCCGTGCGCCGGGCACGCGAGAACGGGCAATATTTTGGTGATGAAACGGCAAACGGAGAAATAATAAATCTATTCTCGAGTTTAGATACATTTCTCCCCGCGTCGTCGTCATGTGGGATCGAAGGGACGAAATAGTCGACATATGCAAAGCTGAACGCAACCGGTGGTTGTTCAGTAATATTTGCTAACAATGTAAATACAAATCGTAATCATTGCGTATTGTGTCATCGTTGACTCGCGCAATCGAAACTTCATATCCATTTGTACGAATGGCGTGCCCGTGGAAGTCGCTGGGCACGAATGTTCTTGCGCGATTGTCAATCCAAGCCGGGCGGAGCGCCGCTAAGTCGGCTTATAAAAAATGAGAGAGAGAGGCAAATGACAACAACTCCATCAAGTTCGATAGTGCTCAGCGGCACCGGGCCCTACGAAGTAGAATTATACGGCACTCTCCCAGCTAGCGGTGGCGGAAATTCGTATTTCGTAGAGTACAACAACAACGGAACGATAGTCGTTCTTTCGCAGCTCGATAATACGAATTCCACCGGTGGCGACCCGTTTATACTCACTGTGGGGTTGCCCTACTATGTCGCGCAGGGCGCGACGCTCGCCGTCGGCACCGGTGCGACGGGCTCGATATTCATCAGCACCGGGAGCGGTACGACAGGTCCCATCGACGCCACTCTCACCGGCATGCAAGTCCAGTTCGGGGGCGGGACCGGTGCGACGGGTGCCACGGGTGCCACGGGTGCGACGGGTGCGACAGGTTCCGCCGGCCTCACCGGGGCGACGGGCGCGACGGGCGCTAGTGGCGCTAGTGGCGCGACGGGCGCTAGTGGCGCGACGGGCCCCACGGGTCCTACCGGTCCCGGCGGCCTCACGGGTCCCACGGGTCCTACCGGTCCCGGCGGCCTCACGGGCTCTACCGGCCTCACGGGTGCGACGGGCGCCACGGGTGCGACTGGCGTCGCTGGTGCGACGGGCGCCACGGGTGCGACTGGCGTCGCTGGTGCAACGGGTGCGACGGGTGCGACGGGCGCCACGGGCGCGACGGGCGCTGCC
>JAJXZO010000128.1 GCA_021780035.1 Pseudomonadota bacterium | reverse complement strand
CCGCCACCACGCCGCCCTGGTCGATCACCACATCCTGCTCGACAACGGCAGCACCGACCGCTCGCTCGCCATCCTGAAGGCGCTGCGGGCGGAAGGTCTGCCGCTGACCGTGCTACAGACCCGTGCGACCCATTTCTGCGAGCCCCCCGTGCTCACCGCCCTCCATCGCATGGCGGCGGGCATGGGCGCCGACTGGGTGCTGATGCTGGACTGCGACGAATTCGTCGACCAGCGCGGCGCCGAAGGCGGCCTTCGCGCCGTTCTCGAAGCGCTGCCACCCGAACAGGGCGTGCTGCACCTGCCCACCGTTCCCTACTACGTCACCGCCGGCGACGACGCCGCCGAACTGCTCGTACCGCGGCGCATCCGCCATCGCGAGCCGCAGCCGCAGCCGAACCCGAAGGTCGTGGCGCGCGGCGCGCTGGCGCTGCAGAACGTCACGGTCGCGGCCGGCAGCCACGGCGTCGTGCAGAACGGCCGCTACCTGCCGGCACCGACAGCCACCGGCGTGCGGCTCGCGCATTACGAACGCCGCTCGTCGGCGCAACTCGTCGCCAAGCACGTCATCGGCCGCCTCAAGACCATCGCGGCCGGGCAGACCGCCACCGACAACAAGTGGGCGACGCACTACAACCGAATTTTCGAAACGACCCGCGACGACCCGGCGGCGACCGTCGGCAATCCCGGCCTGCTCGCCGCCATGACCCCGGCGGGCCTCATTGAGGATCCGATAGACTACCTCGGCGGCGCCTTGCGGCACACCGTGGCCGCCGATCCGGCGCTGAAGGCCGCGGCCAGCCTCGCCGCCTTCGGCGAGGCGCTGGCAAGCCAGCACGCGCGCCTGCTCGATACCAACGAGGGCGCGCGCCTTCAGGCGCACAACTGGTCGCTTACCTGGACCCGCCTCGGCTAGCGACCGGCGGCGGCCTTCGTTTCACTGCACGAGCGCCGGCAGCATGTCCTGCTGGCGGATCGCCGCGACGGCAACCTCCTCGCTGCCGGCGATCGCCATCGGCGTGCCGTCGGCGGCGTGGATGGCGAAGGCGGGCACGCCGTTCAGCAGGATGGGCTTCACATAGGCGATCTGCTCGACCCCGAGGCGCGCCAGCTGCTCACCCGTGATGTGGCGGATGTCCACGGTCTCGACGACGCGGGTTTCGGCACCCAGATTCGAAGCGGCGTTCATCTCAGGTCTCCTAGCGGCGGCGGCGGCGAACCCTTGCGGACCCGGCCTCCGCGAGCCGCCATGCGTCTTCGCTCCGCACCGGCCGCCCCATGCGGCCCGGCGTCTCGGCGGCGCCTATTCCCCCTCGCGCGCCCCCATCAGCGTCTGTCCCGCGGTGCTGCCTTTGTGGATCTCGATCGTCCGCACCCGTGCCTCGGGTTCCGGCCGCACGAGATCGACGTGCAGCAGGCCGCTCTCCAGCCAGGCGCCGCTCACCTCGATGCCCTCGGCGAGCACGAAGGCGCGCTGGAACTGCCGCGCGGCGATGCCGCGGTGCAGGAACACCCGGCCGTTGGTGTCGTCGGCCTGACGGCCGCGGATCACCAGCTGGTTGTCCTCCTGGGTGATCTGCAACTCGTCCATGCTGAACCCGGCCACCGCGAGCGTGATGCGCAGCCTCGTCGGGCTCATCTGCTCGATGTTGTAGGGCGGATAGCCGTCCGACGAGGTCTTGGTGGCCCGCTCGAGCATCTGCTCGAGATGGTCGAAGCCCAGGAACAGCGGCGATGTGAACATGCGGGTGGACACGATTGGCCTCCTCCTTGGAGCGAAGCGGCGGGGGCCCCGGAAACGGCAACCCCCGTCACCCGAAATGTTGGCATCGCGGGCAATGGATGCAAGGGTGACGTGCCCGCGAAGCCCGCACGCGCCGTTGATCCGCCGCGCATGCATCGCTACATGCGGGCCATGAGCGCACTTGCTTTCGCACCACGCCCGGCCGCCGAGGTCCTGCCGCTGCCGATCCTGGTGGCGCCCGACGCCCGGCTGAAACTCCGCTGCCGTCCCGTCGGGTCCGCCGACGAGGCGGGCCTGCGCGACCTGATCGAGCGCATGTTCGCCTCCATGTACCGCGCGCCCGGCATCGGCCTCGCCGCGCCGCAGGTGGGGGTGTCGCTGCGGCTCGCCATCGTCGACCTGATGGAGAACGACAGGAAGGCGCCGCTGGTGCTGATCAACCCCGAGGTGGTGGGCCGGAGCACCGACCTGGCCGGCCGCGAGGAGGGCTGCCTGTCGCTGCCCGACCAGTACGCCGAGGTCGTCCGCCCGGCGGTGGTGAAGGTGCGCTTCACCGACGAGACCGGCGCCAAGCGCGAGATCACCGCCGAAGGCCTGCTTTCGGCCTGCCTGCAACACGAGATCGAGCACCTCGACGGCGTGCTGTTCGTCGATCACCTCTCGGCGCTGAAGCGCAACATCATCCTCCGCCGCCTGGCCAAGGAGAAGCGGCTGAAGGACCTCTGAACATGCGGCTCGCGTTCATGGGCAGCCCGGAGTTCGCGGTGCCCGCGCTCCGGGCGCTGGTGGACGCGGAGCATTGCGTCGCCGCCGTCTACTGCCAGCCGCCGCGCCCCTCCGGCCGCGGCCACCGCATCCATCCCTGCGCGGTGGAAACGGCCGCCGTCTCCCTGGGCCTGCCGGTGCGCACGCCGGCCCGCCTGCGCCACGACACGGAGGAGCACGCCGCCTTCGCCGCGCTCGGCCTCGACGCCGCCGTGGTCTGCGCCTACGGTCTGATCCTGCCGGAGCCGATGCTCGCCGCCCCGCGCCTCGGCTGCCTCAACATCCACGCGAGCCTGCTGCCGCGCTGGCGCGGCGCCGCGCCGATGCAGGCCGCCATCCTCGCCGGCGACGCCCTGTCCGGCATCTCCATCATGCGCATGGACGCCGGGCTCGACACCGGCCCGGTGCTGCTGCAGCGGGCGATCCCCCTCACCGCCCGCGAGACCGCCGAAAGCCTGCATGATCGTCTTGCGCCGCTCGGCGCCGAGTTGATGCTCCGCGCCCTCGCCGAACATCTCGAGGCGAAGCCCCAGCCGGCGGAAGGCGCCACCTACGCGCCGAGGCTCACGCGCGCCGATGGGCCGCTGGACTGGCGGGCGCCGGCGGAGGTGCTGGAGCGTCGCGTGCGGGCGCTCAACCCCTGGCCCGGCACCTCCACCACCGCCTCGGGCACCGTTCTCAAGGTCCTGGCGGCGCGCGTGGAGGCAGGCGGTGGCGAACCCGGCACTCTGCTCGACGATGCGGCCCTCGTCGCCTGCGGCGAAGGCGCGCTCCGGCTGCTGCGATTGCAGGCACCCGGCCGCGCCGCGCTCGATACGGAGCCTTTCCTGCGCGGCCATCCGCTGCCCGCGGGCGGCAGGCTCGGCGCATGACGCGCTTCGCCCTGCTGCTGGAATACGACGGCACCGGCTATTCCGGCTGGCAGACGCAGGGAAACGGCCGCGCGCTGCAGGATCTGCTGGAAGCGGCCGCGAAAAAGCTCTCCCGCGACGGCACGGCAAGCACCGTCATCGCCGGGCGGACGGATGCCGGCGTGCACGCCGAGGGACAGGTGGCGGAACTGGAACTCGGATCCTCCCTCCCGCCGGAACGTCTGCGCGAGGCGCTCAATTTCCACCTGCTGCCGCACCGGCTGGTGGTGCTGCGGGCGGCGCTCGCCTTGCCCGGCTGGTCGGCCCGCTTCTCCGCCATCGGCCGCCGCTACCGCTACCGCATCCTGAACCGCCGCCCGCGCCCGGCGCTGCTCGCGGGCCGCGTCTGGCACGTGCCCCACGCGCTCGATGCAGAGGCGATGGCCGCCGCCGCCGAGGCCTTGCTCGGCCGGCACGATTTCACTTCCTTCCGCGCCGCCGCCTGCCAGGCGAAAAGCCCGCTGCGCACGCTCGACCGCCTCGACGTGACGTGCGAGGGCGACCTGATCGTGCTCGAGGCCGAGGCGCGCAGCTTCCTGCACCATCAGGTGCGCAACATGGTGGGCACGCTGAAACTGGTCGGTGACGGAAGCTGGCCGGTGGCGCGGGTGGCCGCCGCGCTCGCCGCCCGCGACCGTTCCGCCGCCGGGCCCACCGCGCCGGCCGCGGGGCTTTCGCTCGTCTCGGTCGGCTACGCCGAAGACCCCTTCGCCGCCGCCCGCGACCTCACGACGGCGAGCCGGTAACCGCGAGCAGCAGCAGGCCAAGGGCGAAGTCGAGGCCGACGAGGGTTGCGGCGGCCAGGGCGGAAACCACGAGCGTGAGGCGGATGGCATACCACTCGAGCCACAGCGCCCAGCCGAGCGCCACCAGCCAGAGCGTCTCGATCAGCAGGTCCGGCAGGCCGAACAGGGCCGGCAGCCCCGCCGCAACCAGCATCATGTACTGCACCACGTTGCACCAGTTCCACGCGGTGATGAAGCGCGGCCACAGCGCCGCCCGGCCGATGCTGCCGGCCAGCCAGTGCGACAGCACGGCGAAGCCGAGCCAGCCGACCATGGCGCTGACCGTGTCAGAGGCGAGCGACCACGCGGCATGGGGCGGCATGCCGCCGCTGGCCCAGTCGATCAGGTGCAGGCAGAGGAAAGCGGGCGCGGCGACCGCCAGCGCCCAGAAGCTCCTGGCCGCCACCCGGCGTTCCTCCTCGCGGGGAACAGCGATCAGCAGCAATCCGGTCGGCCGCCCGAAGGCCAGCAGGACGGCGCCCTGCAACCCGGCCCCGACCCGCGCCGTCATGCTCCGAGCCCCATCGGGGTGCCGCTCAGTATCCCCGGCAGCAGAATCAGCAGGCCGGAGCCGATGTCCACCACCAGCACCAGCACGACCGCCTGCCAGCCGGAAAGCCTGAGGCCGGTGCGGGCGACGAACCAGTCGAGCACCGCGCCGTAGATGCCGATGGCGGCGAGGCCGAGCAACACCGCTTGCCGCGGTTGCATCCCCGCGCCGATGAACAGCCCGATCCCCCACTGCACCGCCATCGCCACGGCGATCATCGCCCAGCGCGTCCAGTTGAAGGCGGTGGCGTAGCGCAGCCACAGCGCCTGCCGCCCCCAGGCGCGCGCCATCGCCTCGGAAAGCACCGGCGGCGCCAGCAGCCCCACCACGCCGCGGAGCAGCAGCGACAGCACGGTCAGGGCGGTGCCGCCCCACGGCGCCTGCAGCACATCACCGGCCAGCAGAAAGAGGAAGAGCGCGGCAAGGCTGGCGAGGAAGCCCTCGCGCGTGCCGGAGAAACGCTCCATGCCCCCGGGGCGCAGCAGCGCGAGTTCGACGATTCCGCGCAGCACCTCACCGCCCGCCCGTCGTGCCGGCCGCATGCTCATGCGAGGAACGCCGCGAGAATCCGCCGGTAGGCGTCCGCGAGCGCCTCGAGGTCCGCCACCGGCACGCATTCGTCGGCCTGGTGCATGGTGCGGCCGACCAGGCCGAATTCCGCCACCGGGCACAGCCGGGTGATGAAGCGCGCATCCGAGGTGCCACCGCCGGTATCGTAGCGCGGGCGCACGCCGGTCGCCGCTTCGATCGCCACCGCCAGCCGTTCCACCTCCGTCCCCGGCGCCGTGAGGAAGCTCTCGCCGCTGATGGCGGCCTCCATCTCGAAATCCGGGGCGTAGCGCGCCACCGTGGCCCGCAGCCAGGCGATCAGATCCTTGCCGCGGTGCAGGTCATTGAAGCGGATGTTGAGCGCCGCTTTCGCCTCGGCCGGCACCAGGTTCACCGTGCCGTTGCCCACGTCGACCGAGGTCACCTGCAGCGTCGAGGGCTCGAACCACTCGGAGCCGGCGTCGAGCGGCAGGGCGGTCAGCGCGGCGAGCACCGCCACCAGCCGGTGCACCGGGTTGTCCACCCGCGCGGGATAAGCCACGTGCCCCTGCACGCCGCGCACGGTGATACGGGCGTTCAGGCTGCCCCGGCGGCCGATCTTGATCACCTCGCCTAGGCGCTCGGGATTGGAAGGCTCGCCGACGAGGCAGAAGTCGGGCCGCTCGCCCCTCTCCTCCATCCATTCCAGGATGCGCACCGTGCCGTCGGTGGCCGCGCCCTCCTCGTCGCCGGTGATGGCGAGGCTGATGGTGCCGCGCGGCGGCCCCTCGCGCAGGTGGCGCGCGGCTCCGGCGACGAAGGCGGCGATGCCGCCCTTCATGTCGCAGGCGCCGCGCCCGTAGAGCACGCCTTCCCGCACCTCGGCGGCGAACGGCCCGGCGCTCCAGGCCGCCGCACCCGGCGGCACCACGTCGGTATGGCCGGCAAAGCAGAAATGCGGCCGGCCGGAGCCGATGCGAGCGAACAGGTTGGCGATGCCGCCGTTGCGAAAGCGGGTGACGGTGAAGCCGAGCGCTTCCAACGCGCGGGCAAGCACGTCCTGCGCGCCCGCGTCGGCCGGGGTGACGGAGGCGCAGCGGATCAGCGCCTGCGCCAGGGGCAGCGGATCGGTGCTCACTCGCGCAGCAGCTCGTTGATGGAGGTCTTGGCGCGGGTGCGCGCATCCACCCGCTTCACGATCACCGCGCAGTAGAGCGAGGGCCCGGGCGAGCCGTCGGGCAGCGGCCGGCCGGGCACGCTGCCCGGCACCACCACCGAATAGGCGGGCACGCGACCCATGGAGACCTCGCCGGTGGCGCGATCGACGATGCGGGTGGTCGCGCTCAGGAACACCCCCATGGACAGGACGGAGCCGCGCTCGACGACCACCCCCTCCACCACCTCGGAGCGCGCGCCGATGAAGCAGTCGTCCTCGATCACCACCGGCCCGGCCTGCAGCGGCTCCAGCACGCCGCCGATGCCCACCCCGCCCGAAAGGTGGCAGTTGGCGCCGATCTGCGCGCAGCTTCCCACGGTGGCCCAGGTATCGACCATGGTGTTGGCGCCCACGTAGGCGCCGATGTTGACGAAGCTCGGCATCAGCACCACGCCGGGCGCCACGTAGGCGCCGCGGCGGGCCACCGCGCCGGGCACCATGCGGAAGCCGGCGGCGCGGAAGCGCGCGGCGTCCCAGCCGGCGCACTTCATCGGCACCTTGTCCCACGCCGGGGCGCCGCCGGCGCCGGGCTGTACCTCGGCGTCCCACAGGCGGAAGGAAAGCAGCACCGCCATCTTCGCCCACTGGTTGACGCGCCAGCCTTCGGGCGTGGGCTCCGCCACCCGCAGTTCGCCGCGATCGAGCAGATCGAGCGCCCGCTGCACGAGTTCACGCGCCTCCGCCCCGCCGGCGCCGCTGTCGAGCCGGTCCCGCCCTGCCCAGAGCGCCTCGATCCCGGAGCGAAGCGGGTGGTCCTGCATGGCGTCTGGCACTCCCTGGCGTGACGGCGGCGCGCCCGGCGGCGGGCCGGCGCGGACCATGCGCAGCCGGACTGGCGAAGTCAATCGTGGCGGGGCGCCCGCTAACCCGACGTTTACGGCGGCGGTGCTACGATGCCACCGCGTCGGAACGCCGCTTCGGAACGAGGAAGCACCGCATGCCCCTGCACCGGCTCTCCTCAACTCGCAGCGCGGCGGAGCTGGCACCGCCCGCCGCCGCGGGCGCCGACACGGAGTGCGGGCAGCCGGGCGGCGGCCTGCCGCCGCTGCTGGAGAACATCCAGAACGCGCTGCTCGACAGCCGAAACCGCTGGCGGGCGCTGGTGACGCTTTCCGCCGACATCGCCTTCGAAACCGACCACTGGGGCCGTTTCGTCTTCGTCTCGCCGGATCCGGCGCTGGGCTGGCCGGCCTCCACCCTGCTCGGCCAGCCCGCCGAACTGCTGCTCGCCACCACCGATGGCACCATCGGCTTCAATCCCTTCCGTCCCGCCAGCCCGGTGCGCCGCCGCCGCGCCTGGCTGAAACGGCCGGACGGCCGCGGCATCTGCCTTGCCTTCGCCGCCGCGCCGCTCGTGGACGGCGAAGGCCGCATCGTCGGCAGCCGCGGCATCGGCCAGGACACCACCGAACAGGACGGCTACGACGCCGCCGTCGCCGCCGCGCTGCGGCGCGGCGAGGTTATCGACCACATCCTCTGGTGCATGCGCCAGGAGGTGCTGGCCCCGCGCATGATGGAGGCGGTGCTCGGTTCGCTCGCCACCGCCCTCGGTGCCGAGGGAGCCGCCGTGTTCGACCTACTGCGGCGGGCAACCGGCCAGGGCGTGCGCTTCGCCACGCGGGAGCCGCCGCCCCCCGTGCAGGAGGCCGCCTTCAGCCTGCTGCGGGCCGGAACCGCCGAGCCGGCGCTGGGCGAGGCCACCAGCGGCGACAGAGTGCTCGCCTGCTGCACCCAGACCCGCTTCGCCGAACCCGCCGGCCCCGTTCTCTGGCGCAGCGCCGCCACCCGCAACTGGGACAACGAGGAACGCGCTCTGGCCGGCTCGGCCACAGGCATCATCCGCGTGGTGCTGGACCACGACAGCATCCAGCAGGAGATGGCGCGGCAGGCGCGCACCGACCCGCTGACCGGGCTGCTCAACCGCCGCGCCTTCCTCGAGGAGATGGAACGCCGCCTCGAACGGCTCGACCGCAACGAGCTGCCGGGAACACTGCTGTTCGCCGACCTCGACCATTTCAAGCAGATGAACGACAGGCACGGGCACGAATGCGGCGACACCGCGCTCTGCCAGTTCGCCACGCTGCTGCGCGAAACCGTCCGGCCGACCGATCTGGTCGCGCGTCTCGGCGGCGACGAGTTCGCCCTCTGGCTCGACGGCGCCGACGAGTTCGCCGCCGCCGAGCGCGCCGAGCATCTGCGCGTCGCCGCCCCCGGAACCCTCACCGCCCACGACGACAGCGGCATCGCCGTCTCGGTCTCCATCGGCATCGCCACGCGCTGGCCGCACCTGGGCGAGGACATCGAGTCGGTGCTGCACCGCGCCGACCAGGCGATGTACGACGTGAAGCGCTCCGGCCGCGGCGGCTGGCGGGTGGCAAAGGCCGAATCCGTATGAGAAGCGCCGCCCCGCTGCTCGCCGCCGTGTCCGAGCCGGAACCGCCGGCCTCCCTGCCCGACGACACGCCCTCGCGCGTGCGCCTGGGTGCGAGCCCCGATTCGGCACCCGAACTGCTGGCCTCCCTGGCCGGCGATCCGGCGGTGACCGTGCGCGCCGCGGTGGCGCTGAACACCGCCGCTCCGGCCGACGCCAACCAGCGGCTCGCCAGTGACGACGACACCAGGGTCCGCGCGCTGCTCGCGCACAAGCTCGCCTCGCTGATCCCCGACGTCGGCACCCCCGAGCGCGACCGCCTGCAACGGCATGCGCTTTCCATGCTGCGCGAACTGATCAACGACGAGGCGACGCGCGTGCGCGCCGCCATCGCCGACGTGCTGAAGGACATGCCGCAGGCGCCGCGCGAGCTGATCCTCAGGCTCGCGCACGACAGCGAGGTTCCGGTCAGCGAGCCGGTGATCCGCCTCTCCCCGCTGCTCACCGCCGAGGACCTGCTCGGCCTGCTGGCGGTGGTCCCGAACCTTGGCGCCGCCACCGCCGTCGCCCGCCGCCGCGACCTCCCGGCCGAGGTATCCGACGCGCTGGCCACCGGCACCGACGTCGCGGCCATCGCCGCGCTGCTCGCCAACCAGACCGCGGCGATCCGCGAAGCCACGCTCGATGCGCTGATCGCCCGCGCCCAGGTCCAGCCGGGCTGGCACGCGCCGCTGGTGCGGAGGCCCAGGCTCTCCGCCGCGGCCGCCTACGCGCTCTCCGAATACATCGCCGCGCATCTGCTCGACGAGTTGAGCGGCCGTGCCGACCTCGACCCCGACTGCGCCGCCGAACTGCGCCGGAGGCTGCACGAACGCCTGCTGCCCGCGCCCGCGCCCTCGGCCGACCGCTGCCCGAACATCGACGAATCGATGGGCATCGCCCGCGGGCTCGCTTACCAGGGACGGCTCGACGAACTCGCCCTGCTCGCCGCCCTGCAACGCGGCGAGGCGCGCATGGCCACGGCGCTGCTGGCGGTGGCGGCGGAGGTTCCGGCCTCGGTGGTCGATCGCGCCGCCACGCTTCGCAGCGCCAAGGCGCTGGTCAGCCTGTTGTGGCGGGCCGGCTTCACCATGCAGGTGGCGGGGCCGCTGCAGGCGCTGCTCGCCCGCATGGCGCCCGACACCGCGCTCCGTTCCGGCCCAGGCGGCACCTTCCCGCTCGCCGTCGAGGAAATGCGCTGGCAGATCGACTTCCTCACGCGCATGGAACGCTGAGCCGCCGCGTGCGGCTTACGGGCGGACGATGGTGCCGGTGCCGCCCTCGGTGAACAGCTCGAGCAGGCAGGCATGCGGCTGCCTGCCGTCCAGGATCACCGCGCCCTTGGCGCCGCGGCGCACCGCGTCCATGCAGCACTGCACCTTCGGGATCATGCCGCCGCTGATCATGCCGCTGGCGATGTGCGCCTCGGCGGCGGCGATGCTCATCTCCGGCACCAGCTTCTTCTCGCCGTCGAGCACGCCCGGAACATCGGTGAGCATCAGGAGCCGCGTCGCCTGCAGGGCGCCGGCCACCGCGCCCGCCACTGTATCGGCGTTGATGTTGTAGGTCTGCCCGTCGGCGCCCTGCCCCACCGGCGCGATCACCGGGATCAGCCCGGCGCCGGTCAGCGCGTGCAGCAGCCGCACGTTCACGTGCTCGGGCTCGCCGACGAAACCGAGGTCGAGCACGCGCTCGATGGAACTGTCGGGGTCGCGTTTCGTGCGGGTGAGCTTGCGGGCGCGGATCAGCCCGCCGTCCTTGCCGCAGACGCCGACGGCAAGCGCGCCCGCCTGGTTGATCAGCCCGGCGATCTGTTTGTTGACGGTGCCGGCGAGCACCATCTCCACCACCTCCACCATGGCCGCGTCGGTAACGCGCAGCCCGTCGACGAAGGTGGACTGGATGGCGAGGCGCTTCAGCATGGCGTTGATCTGCGGCCCGCCGCCGTGCACCACCACCGGGTTCACCCCCACCTGCTTCAGGAGTGCGATGTCGCGCCCGAAGCCCACGGCAAGCTGCTCCTCGCCCATGGCGTGGCCGCCGTATTTCACTACGATGGTGGCGCCGGCGTAGCGGCGCAGGAACGGCAGCGCGTGCGCCAGCGTCTCGGCCTGCTGTTCGGCGGCCTGGCGCTCGGCCGGAGTGAGAATCCGTTCGGGGGTGCTCATGGCTGCCTCCTCGGCTTCGGGGTGCTGCGGGTTTTGCGGCGGCATGGACGGCAGGTCAAGCGTGCCCGCCGCCGTCCGCAGGCGCGACGAGTTCGGCGATGGAGGCGCGCAGCCCGGCGATACCGTCGCCGGTCCGGCTGCTCGCCGCCAGCACCGTTTGCAGCGCCGCCGGGTGCCTCCCGGCCAGCGCCGCCATCTCCGCCCGCCGCGCCTCCAGCGCCGCCGCGCGCACCGCGTCGGTCTTGGTCAGCACGAGTTGATAGACCACGGCGGCGCGGTCGAGCAGGTCCATCGCCTCGTGGTCGTTGGCCTTGCAGCCGACGCGCGCATCGAGCAGCAGCAACACGCGGAGCAGCGTCGGCCGACCGCGCAGATAGGCGAACATCAGATCCTGCCAGGCGTGCTTCGCCGCGGGCGAGGCCTCGGCGTAGCCGTAGCCGGGCAGATCGACGAGCAGCAGGCGGCCGTCAAGGGAGAAGAAGTTGAGCTGGCGCGTCCTTCCTGGCTGCGCCGAGGTGCGGGCGAGGCTGCGTCTGCCCGTCAGCGCGTTGAGCAGCGAGGACTTGCCCACGTTGGAGCGGCCGACGAAGGCGATCTCGCCCGCGCCGGGGGCGGGAAGCTCGCGCTCGGCCATGGCGGCGTGGACGAAGCGGCAGGGCCGCGCGAACAGGAGCCGCCCCGCCTCCAGCCACGCCTCGCTCGCGGGCGCCCCGGCGTTCAGGTGCGGGCCAGCCGCGGCTTGTCGAGACGCGTCTGCCGCATGATGAACCATTGCTGGGCGATGGTAAGGACGTTGTTGCAGGTCCAGTAGATCACCAGGCCGGCAGGGAAGTTGGCCAGCATGAAGGTGAAGATGACCGGCATCCACTGGAACATCTTCGCCTGCACCGGGTCGGGCGGCGCCGGGTTCAGCTTCTGCTGGAAGTACATGCTGAAGCCCATGATGAGCGGCCAGGCGCCGAGGTGCAGGAAGGGCGAGAACGTGCCCGGATCGAAGGGGAGCAGCCCGAACAGGTTGAACACGTTGGTCGGGTCAACGGCGGAGAGGTCGTGGATCCAGCCGAAGAACGGCGCGTGACGCATTTCGATGGTGATGAAGATCACCTTGTAGAGAGAAAAGAACACCGGGATCTGGATAATCATCGGCAGGCACCCGCTGGCCGGGTTCACCTTTTCCGCCTTGTACAGCGCCATCATCGACTGCTGCAGTTTCGCGGCGTCGTCCTTGTACTGTTCCTTCAGTTCCGCCATCTTCGGCCCGAGCAGCTTCATTTTGCTCATTGAGCGATACGATTTGTTCGCCAACGGGAAGAACGCCGCCTTGATGCCGATGGTGAAGACGATGATCGCCAGGCCGAAATTGCCGAGCAGCGCGTTCAGCCAGTCGAGCGCGAAGAAGATCGGCTTGGTGAAGAACCAGAACCAGCCGAAATCCACCGCATACGAGAACAGCAGGATATGGTCGGCCGATTCGTAGCGCTCCAGCAGGTCCACCACCTTGGCGCCGACGAAGGCGCGGGAGCTGAAACCCGCGGTCGCGTGCGGAGCCACGGTTTCCGGCGCCGCGGTGACGAAATCCACCTGGTAGCCGTCGTGGCCGTTCGCCGGCTGGTAGCGATAGGCCGCCACCATCTTCGCCTGCCGCTCGGGCACCAGCGCCGTCAGCCAGTACTTGTCGGTGAAGCCGGCCCAGCCGTCGGCGCCGGTGTAGGTGTAGCCGACGCCGTTCGCCTTCTCGCCGGCGCTCTTGGTGGCGGCGTATTTCTGCTCGTGCAGCGTGCCGCCGAGCACGCCCACCGGCCCCTCGTGCAGGATGTAGTAGCCGAGCACCTTGGGCTCGTAGGCGCGGCGGATGCGCGACCACGGGTAGAGCGAAACCGCCGCCCCGGTGTCGTTCACCACTTCCTGGCGCACGCTGAACATGTAGTTGGCGTCGATGCCGACGATGAGGCGGAAGGTCAGCCCCTCGCCGTTGTTCCAGCTCAGCGTCACCGGCCGGCCGGGGCTCACCGTGCCGCTGCCCTGCCAGAGCGTCGTGTCGTCGGGAACGCGGACGGAACTGCCGGCCGGCGCCGTCCAGCCGAACTGGATGAAGTAGGGCTTGCTTGAGGCGCGCGCGTCGAGCAGTCGCACCAGCGGGCTCGCGGGCGCGATGGTGCGGTGGTAGTCACGCAGCACCACGTCGTCGATCTCCGCCCCGAGCAGGCTGATGCTGCCCGAGACGCGCGGCGCGTCGATCTGGATGCGCGGCACCACCTTCGGCACGGCGGCCGTCTTCGGCGCCGCGGCAACCGCGGGCGCACCGCCGGGAGCGGCGGTGGGAGCCTGCACCTGCCCCTGGCCCGCGGGTGCGTGCGCCGGCGGGGGCGCCGCCGGCTCGAAATACTGCCACGCCAGCAGGATCGCGATCGAGACGGCAATCGCCACGAACAGGCGCTTCTGGTCCATCACTGTGCCTTCCGGCCTGGGGCGCAACAGGTTGCGGTGGGATGCGGCGCGGGCGGCACCGGGTCGAAGCCGCCCTCATGCCAGGGATTGCAGCGGAGGATGCGGCGGACGGAGAGCAGCCCGCCCCGCAGCGCCCCGTGCCGGGCCAGCGCCTCGCGCGCGTAGTGGCTGCAACTGGGCTCGAAGCGGCACTGTCCGCCGAGAAGCGGCGCCAGCGTCCACTGGTACAGCACCACGCCCGCCGAAAACAGCCTCGCCAACGGGCTCACGGCGCCACGCCCACGCGCCGCAGCGCCTGCCGGAGATCGTCGATCAGCGCGGCGAACGGCCGCGCGCGGGTGGCGTCGCGGCCGATCAGCACCAGGTCCACGCCCGAAACCGGCATTTCGCGCAGCAACAGCCGCGCTCCTTCCTTCAGTCGCCGCCGTGTGCGGTTGCGCACCACGGCGTTGCCCACCTTGCGGGTGACGGTGAAGCCGAGCCGTGCCGGAGCGCCCGCCTCGCGCGGCAGCGCCTGCAACACCACTCCGGGCAGCGCCGCCTTGCGCCCCCGCGCGGCGACGCGCAGGAACTCCGCCCGACGTTTGAGCCGCTCTGGCGCCGGTGCCACGACGTTCCGTCAGGCCGACAGGCGCTTGCGGCCCTTGGCGCGACGGTTTGCCAGCACGCCCCGCCCGCCGACGGTGGCCATCCTGGCGCGGAACCCATGGCGGCGCTTGCGCACGAGCTTCGACGGTTGATAGGTACGCTTCACGGCACTCTCCGATGCGGCTTGACGTCTGCTCTCCGCCGGCGCGGCGGCACGTTGAGAACGGGGCCCGGCAAGCGGGTCCCGTGCAGGCCGCGGCTTATAGGAGCGGGGGCGCCGGTGCGTCAACCTCGGCCCTCTCGTGGCCGCGCGGGGCGAATTTTCCCGCCCCCCGTTGCCGCCGCGGCCGATCGGTCGCACTCTGTACCGAATTTCCGGCACCGGCCGGGGAAAGGCGGGCATGATCCGGTTCCTGCTCGGGCGCAGCCTGTCGGTGCGCCTGCTGTGGCTGACCATCGCCGTGGTGCTGGTGGTGGAGGTGCTGGCCTTCGTGCCCGCCATGGGCCGGGCGCGGCACGACTGGCTTGTCCAGCACATCCGCAGCGGCCAGATCGCCATCCTCACCGCCACCGCGGTGCCCGGCGGCATGATCGACGCCGAAATGCGCGATACCCTGCTCTCGCTCTGCGGCGCGGTCTCCATCCGCCTCACCGTTCCGGGGCAGCCCGGCCTCGTGCTGCAGCGGGCCGCCACCGGCTCCCTGCCGCCGGTGGAGAACCTGCGCCGCGAAACCTCCTTCGGGGAGATGCGCCTCGCCCTCGCCTCGCTCCTGCACCAGCGCGGCCACCTGCTCCGCGTCGAGGCGGCAAGCCCGCTCTCGCCGGAGGAGACGATCGAGATCGTCTTCAACGAGCGCGCGCTCGACCGGGACCTCCGCGCCGTGGCCGCCGACATCGGCACCACGTCCCTCCTCGTCGCCATCGCCGCCGGCGCCCTGATGTACCTGGCGCTGCACGCCCTGCTGGTGCGGCCGATGCGGCAGATCATCGGCAGCATCGTCGCCTTCCGCACCGATCCCGAGCGCGCACGGCCGATCGACCCCGAAGCGGTGGCGCCGCTCGCCAACGACGAGATCGCCGCCGCCAGCCGCGAGCTTGCGGCGCTGCAAGGGGAACTGCGCGGCGCGCTGTGGCGCAACGCCCGCCTCGCCGCGCTCGGCGCCGCCATGAGCCGCACCAGCCACGACCTGCGCGGCATCCTCTCGCCAGCGCTGCTCGCCGCCGAGCGCCTGCAATTGCACGAAGACCCGAAGGTGAGCCGCGCCGGCGAAGTGCTGGTGCGCGCGGTGGAGCGCGCCACCGCCCTGGTGCGCCGCACCGTGGAATTCGCCCGCGAAGGCCCGCCGGCATTGCGCCGCGCGCCGCTCGAACTCGGCGTCGTCGTCGAGGAGGCGGTCGAGCAGGTGTACGCCACCACCCCCGGACTGCGCATCGACAACGCCGTCGCTCGCGGCACCCGGGTCGAGGGCGACGAGGCCGAACTGGTGCGCGTGTTCGCCAATCTGCTGCGCAACGCCGGAGAGGCCGGCGCGGCCCACGCCTCGGTGAGCACCGAGAGCGCCGGCAGCGAAGTCGCGGTCACGGTGAAGGACGACGGCCCGGGCCTGCCCGAGGCGGTGTGCAAGGCATTGTTCCACCCGTTCGTCACCGGCGGACGCCGGAACGGCACGGGCCTCGGCCTCGCCATCGCCCACGACCTCGTGCGCGCTCACGGCGGCGACCTCGTGCTGCTCGAGACCGGCCCGGCGGGCACGGTATTCCGCCTCACCCTGCCGGCGGAGAGCCGCGGCTCCGCGAAACCCGCCTGAACCGCAAGGAACCGCCGCATGAGCTGGGATCCCTCCGTCTACCTCCGCTACGCCGACGAGCGCACGCGCCCCGCCCTCGACCTGCTGGTGCGGGTGCCGCTCGAGGCGCCGGCCCGCGTCGTCGATCTCGGCTGCGGCGCCGGCAACATCACGGAGGTGCTGCGCCGGCGCTTCCCCGCCGCCGACGTCCTCGGCGTCGATTCCTCCGCATCCATGCTGGAGCGCGCCCGCGCCGCCGCGCCCTCGTGCCGCTTCCTCGCCGCCGACCTCGCCCGCTGGCAGCCCGGGGAGGCGCCCGACCTTCTGTACTCGAACGCCGCGCTGCAATGGCTCGGCGAGCACGAGACGCTGCTGCCCAGGCTGTTCGCCACCCTTGCCCCCGGCGGCGTGTTCGCGGTGCAGGTCCCGGCGATGCACGCCGCCCCCATCCGCGCCCTGCAACACGAGGTGGCGGCCGACGGCCCCTGGAAGGAACGCCTCGCCGGAGTGGAAACGGCGCGGGCGATCCTCTCCGCCGAACGCTACTGGGACATCCTCACCGCCGCCGGCGCCACCGGCCTCGACCTGTGGGAAACCATCTACCTGCACGCCCTGCCGGGAGAGGACGCGCCGGTACGCTGGGCGATGGGCACCAGCCTGCGGCCGTTCCTCGACCGCCTCGACGGCCCCGAGCGCGAGGCCTTCGTCGCCGCCTACCGGGCGCGGGTGGACGCGGTGTATCCGCGCCGGCCCGACGGCGTCACCCTGCTGCCGTTCCGCCGCCTGTTCTTCGTCGCGCGGCGCGCCGGCTAGACCCCGGAGGGCGGCTCGTCACCGAAATCGGCGTCGCGGTGCACCCAGGCCGACATCAGGAGGCCGAAGCCCACCATCACCATCAGCATCGCTGAGCCGCCCTGGGAGACGAGCGGCAGCGGCACGCCGCCCACCGGGATCGCCCCCGTCACCATCGCCACGTTGACGAACACGTACATGAAGAAGTTCATGCCGATGCCGACCGCGAGCAGCCGCCCGTAGCGATGCCGGCAGCCGAGCGCCATCGCCAGCGCGCCGCCGACGATGAGGGCGAGCAGCCCGAGCACGGCGAGCGAGCCCACGTAGCCGAACTCCTCGGCCAGCATGGAGAAGATGAAGTCGGTCTGCTTTTCCGGCAGAAAGTCGAGATTGCCCTGGGTGCCGTGCAGGAACCCCTGCCCCCACAGGCCGCCGGCGCCGAGCGCGATCTTGCTCTGGATGATGTTGTAGCCCGCGCCCAGCGGGTCGCGCTCGGGGTGCAGGAAGGTGGTGATGCGGGCGCGCTGGTAGGCGTGCAGATGCGCGTAGCCGATCGGCGCGGCGATGCCGATCAGTCCGAGCATCAGCCCCACCTTCCACCAGCGGATGCCGGCGGCCAGGAACACCGCGGCGCCGACGGCGGCGACGATCACCGCGGTGCCGAGGTTCGGCTCCTTCAGGATCAGCGCCACCGGGGCCGCCACCATCAGCGCCGGCGGCAGCAGGAACAGCGGGTCGCCCATCCTTTCCCAGGTCGCCTTGCGGAAATAGGCGGCGAGCGCCATCACCAGGGCGATCTTCATCATCTCGCTCGGCTGCCACTGCACGCCGGCAATGTCGATCCAGCGCTCCGCCCCCTTGCCGACGTGGCCGATGCGGAGCACCAGCACCAGCAGGGCCAGCGAGCCGGCGTAGGCAAGCCACGAGAGCCGCGCGATGAAGCGGATATCGGTGAAGGCGATAGCCAGCATCACCACCAGCGAGACGGCGAAGCGCAGCGCGTGCTTCCCGGCGTAGGGCGTGAGCGAACCGCCGGAAACCGAATAGAGCGCGGCGAAGCCCACGCCGGCCAGCAGGCACAGAAGCAACACGTAGAGCCAGGAGACGCGCCAGAGCTTGTGCGCCAGCCCGAGCGAGGTCTCGCGCAGCAGGCGGCGGTCGAGCACGCTCATGCGCCGCTCCCGGCCGGCGAGGCGGCCGGCGAGGCGGCCGCCGCCGCGTTCGCGGGATCGAGAACGAGCACGTCGGTCATGATGTCGCGCGCCAGCGGCCCGGCCACGGTCGGTCCCGCGTTGCCGTGCTCCACCACCACCGAAAGCGCATAACGAGGGGCATTGGCGGGGGCGAAGGCGACGAACAGAGCGTGCGGCCGGAGCTTCCAGGGCAGCTTGGCGGAATCGAAGCCGTGCCGGTACTGGGCGCTGGTGACGTGCAGCACCTGCGCCGAGCCGGTCTTGCCCGCCATCTGCACGCCGGGAAGCGGCAGGCGGGCGATGGTCGCGGTGCCGCCCGGCGCGTTCACCACCTCCCACATGCCCTCGCGCACCGCCCGCAGGTAGCGGTCGGTGAGATCGAGCGACGGCCAGTCCTCGGGGTGCGCGCCCCGCTGCAGCGTCCCGCCGATGGTGCGCACCAAGTGCGGCAGCACCGCGCGCCCCGTGGCCACCCGCGCCACCATTACCGCGAGCGCGAGCGGCGGCAACTGCAGGAAGCCCTGGCCGATGCCGTGCACCACGGTGTCGCCGAGGTTCCAGGTGTGGCCCTTCGCCGTCCACCACTCGCGCGTCGGCACGAAGCCGGTCCGCGCTTCCGGCAGTTCGATGCCGAGCGGCACGCCGAGGCCGAAGCGCTTCGCCATCGCCGCCATCGGGTCCATGCCGAGCCGCCGCGCCACCTCGTAGAAATACACGTCGCAGGAATTCTTGATCGCCCCGCGCAGGTCGAGCGGGCCGTGGCCGCCCTGCTTCCAGCAGTGGAAGCGGCTGGTGCCGATGTCGATGTAGCCCGGGCAGTTGATGTGCTCGGTCAGCGTGACGGCGTGTGCCTCCAGCCCCGCCATCGCCACCACCGGCTTGAAGGTGGAGCCGGGCGCGTAGAGACCGGCCACCGCCTTGTTGGTCAGCGGCGCCAGCGGGTCCTCGTTCCAGCTCCGCCACTGCTCCGGAGAGACGCCGGTGATGAACAGGTTGGGATCGAAGGAGGGGCTGCTGACCATGGCCAGCACCTCGCCGTTGCGGCAGTCGAGCACCACGGCGCTGGCGCTCAGGTTTTGCAGGCGGGCCGCTACCAGCTTCTGCAACTCGCTGTGGATGCAAAGGCCGATATCGGCACCGGGAACCCCGTCCTCGCGGCTGACCTCGCGGATCACCCGGCCGACGGCGTTCACTTCCAGCTGCGCCACGCCGGGCTCGCCGCGGAGTGTCGGCTCGCAGAATTTTTCCGTCGCCGCGCGCCCCACCCGCGTCCCGGGCAGCGCCAGCGCCGGATCGGCCGCCACCTCCTCCTGGCTGGGCGGCGCCACGTAGCCGACGACGTGGGCCATTGTCTCCGCCAGCGGGTAGACACGGGTATTGCCGACGTCGATCAGAATGCCCGGCAGGTCGGGCGCGTGCACCTCGAGCGTGGCCATCTGCTGCCAGTCGAGGGATTTCTCCACCAGCACGGGGATGAAGCGCCGCTGCCGGCCGAGTTCGCGCAGGATGCGCTCCCGCTCGCGCTGGTCCAGCGGGATCAGGCTGGAGAAGGCATCGAGCGTGGCGCCGATGTCCGGGGTCTGGTCAGCGATCAGCAGCGCCCGCCAGTTGGCGAGGTTGCCCGCCAGCACCACCCCGGAGCGGTCGAACAGCCGCCCGCGCAAGGGCGCGATCAGCCGCTCGCTGATGCGGTTGTGCCGCGCGAGGGTGGCGTAGCGCGCTCCCTCCACCACCTGCACCTGGTAGAGCCGCCGGGCGAGCAGCCCGAAGACGCCAAGCTGCCCGGCGCCGAGCAGCAGCACCCGGCGGGTGAACACGCCCCGGCCCTTGTCCTCGCGCTTCATCGCCGCGCCCCTGGCCCCGCGCCGCTCATGCGCGCGAGGGCTCCGCGAACCGGTGGTGCGCCGCGCCCAGCACCACCGCGAGCAGCGGATACAGGCCGGCGGCCAGAGCCGCCTCGAACGCCGCCGGGCCGAACGACAGCAGCCGCAGGGAGAGCACCGAGGTCACCGCCCATTGCAGTGCCGCGGCGCCAAGGGCGACGGCGGCGAAGGCAAGCCACACCAGCATCAGTTCCTGCCGGGCGAGCCTCTCCCGCCAGTGGAACGCCAGCGCCTGCACCAGCAGCAGAGTGAACAGCAGCAGCCCGAACGGTCCCTCGGTCAGCATGTCGGCGAGCAGCCCGAGCCCGAACACCAGGAGCGGCGGCAGCGACAGCGGCCGGTGCAGCGACCAGAAGAACACCGAGCCGAGCGCCACCGCCACCTCCAGCTCCGCCTGGCCGCCGAAATGGAACGGCCCACCCGCCAGCACCTGCAACAGCGCCGTGAGCGCGCCGGGAAAGGCGAAGCGGGCGGCGATGTCGAGCCTTCGCCCCAGCGTGGGCCGCGGCCGGATGCCGGGTTCGCGCCGATCCATCAGCGTCCCGTCACGACAGCGGGAGCGGCCTCCGGAGCCAGCTGCCGGCCAAGGTTGAAGTCGAACAGGCGCACGAGGTCGATGCGGTCGATGTGGGCGGCAAGCGTGACCTCCGGCTGCTGCTGTTCGCCGTAGTGCACGGTGCCCACCGGCAGCCCGGCGGGAAAGGCGCCGGCCACGGCGCTGGTGACCACCCGCTCCCCTTCCTGCGGCCGGGTGCCCGCGGTCCAGTATTCGAGCCGCGGCCGCGGCCCGTTGGTGCCGACCATGATGGCGCGGCCGCCGCTGCCCTCGAGCGTCACCGGCACGCGGCTGTTGAGATCGGTGACGAGCAGCACGCGCACGCTGCGGGCGCCCACATCGGTGACACGGCCGAGCAGCCCGTCGTCGTCGAGGGCGATCGCCCCCTGCTTCACGCCGCTGCGCGGCCCCACCGCCACCAGCACCGAGCGCACGTAGAGCCCGCCGCCATCGGCGATCGCCCGCGCGGTGATGAAGCTCGGCGCCGGCTCCGGCACCCAGTGCAGCGCCGCCTTCAGGCGCTTGTTCTCGGCGTCGAGCGCCAGCGCGATCGCCTGCCACTTGCGCAGCTCGCTGTTTTCCTGGCGCAGCCGCGCGTTGTCGCCCGCCAGCACGAACGCGCCGCCCACCGTTCCCAGCGCGTCCTGCAGCCGGCCGATGGGGGTGGCAAGGGCGGCATACAGCGGCGTGAGCGAATCGCCCAGACTTTCGCGAGCCTGCTCGGCGATCACCGCGTCGGCCTTGCCCAGAAGAATCAGTCCGAAGGCCACCGCCGTCAGCACCGGCAGGGTGAGTCGGGCAATCACCTGCCGCACCTGGATGGACAGCCGGATCACCACTGGCCTCCGTGGGCCGCGACGTTCATCTGGCCGATACTACGCCTTCCCGTCCGCAACACGCCACAAGGCGAAACACCGTCAAGCGTTACATTCCGCCCGATCAGTACATCGACGTCAGAACATTGCGCAGCCGCTTCAGTTCTTCCAGCGCGCGCCCCGTGCCGAGTGCCACGCACTGCAGCGGATCTTCCGCTACGCCCACCGGCAGGCCGGTGGCGTCACGCAGCACCTGATCGAGCCGTGCCAACAGCGAGCCGCCGCCGGTGAGCACGATGCCCTTGTCCACGATGTCGGCGGCAAGCTCGGGCGGCGTGTTCTCCAGCGTCACTTTCACCGCCTCGACGATGGCGTTCACCGGTTCGGCCAGGCTTTCGGCCAGCGCCCGCTGGCTCACCACCACCTCGCGCGGCACGCCGTTCATCAGGTCGCGGCCCTTCACCTCCCGGTACGGGCCTTCGTCGCCGTCATAAGGGGCGGAGGCGGCGCCGATATCCATCTTCAGGCGCTCGGCCGAGCTTTCGCCCACCAGCAGATTGTGGTTGCGGCGGATGTAGCTGATGATCGCCTCGTCCATCTTGTCGCCGCCGACGCGCACGCTGCGGGCGTAGACGATGCCGCCGAGCGAGATAACCGCCACCTCGGTGGTGCCGCCGCCGATATCCACCACCATGCTGCCCGAGGGCTCGGTCACCGGCAGGCCGGCGCCGATCGCCGCCGCCATCGGCTCCTCGATCAGCAGCACGCGGCGCGCGCCGGCGCTCTCCGCGCTTTCCTGGATGGCGCGGCGCTCCACCGCGGTGGAGCCGGAGGGCACGCAGACGATGATGGTGGGAGAGGCAAACCCCCGCCGGTTATGCACCTTGCGGATGAAATGCTTGATCATCTCCTCCGCCACGTCGAAATCGGCGATGACGCCGTCGCGCAGCGGCCGGATGGCCTGAATGTTGCCGGGCGTCCGGCCAAGCATCTGCTTGGCCTCCTCGCCCACCGCGAGCACCTGCTTCTTGCCGCGCACGTCGGCGATGGCCACCACCGACGGCTCGGCGAGGACGATGCCGCGCCCTTTTACATAAACGAGGGTATTGGCAGTGCCGAGGTCGATGGCCATGTCAGACGACATGAAACCGAGCAACCGGGAGAACATCGAGCGGACAACCTTCATGGCGGCAGGAAGGCGCAGGGCTTAACGCTCCCGACGCGCGGGAGCAAGAGGCACGCCGCACAGGCCACCTCCGAGCGAGGCGCCATACTCCTGCCACGCCCCCGCCATACGGCGTCCGTGTTCACCGGCTTTTGTCGTCGGCACCGACTTGCAGGAGACCCATGCCATGACACTATCCCGCAAGACCACTCTCATCGCGCCTCTGCTTCTCGCGGCGGCGCTCGCCCTGACCGGCTGCGGCTACAACCGCGGTGACCGCGCCATCTCCGGCGGCGCCATCGGCGCCGGCGCCGGCGCCGCCCTGTCGGCGATGACGGGCGGCAGCCTGCTGACCGGCGCGCTGATCGGCGGTGCCGCGGGCGCCGTCGGCGGCGCTGTCACCAGCGGCCACTCCATCAACCTGGGCCAGCCGGCCTGGCGTTAGCCGGCCTCAGTCACCGTTCGCCTCGAGCAGTGCCCGGAGACCGGCGAGCAGTTGCGCCGGCGTGGGGGGGCAGCCTCGTACCACCAGATCGACCGGCAGGGCGGCGCCGACGCCGCCTTCCACCGCGTAGCTGCCCTTGAACACGCCGCCGTCGATGGCGCAGTCGCCCACCGCCACCACCCACTTCGGGTCGGGGACGGCGTCGAAGGCGCGCAGAAGCACCGGCTGCAAAGCCGTGGTGAGCGGCCCGGTCACCAGCAGCACGTCGGCGTGGTGCGGACTGGCGACGAACGAGAGGCCGAAGCGCCGCAGATCGTAGACGAGCGAGTCGAGTGCCCGCATCTCGCGCTCGCAGCCGCCGCAACTGCCGCCATCGACGTACCGCAGCGCCAGCGAGCGGCCGAGACGCCGCTGCGCCGCCGCCTGCAGGCGTTCGGCGAGTGCCCGCGTGGTCGCCTCGCCCGGCGGCTCCGGATCGAAGCGCATCCCGCCCCGGCGCGGCTCCGGCCTTCCCGGTAGCGATGGCGGCCACAGTTTCACAGATCCACCCCCGAGCACGAACCGCCGAACGAGGCGATGGCGAGCGGCAGGTCGGCCACCTCGCCGCTCCGCACCGCCGCCTCCAGCAGCGGCCAGTGCAGCCAGGCCGGATCGCGGGCAAAGGCGGCGGAAATCTGCCCCACCTCCAGCCGCAGCCAGTGCCAGTGGGTGCCGCCGGCACCCTCCGCGCAGCCGAGCCCTTCGCCGGTCGTCGCGGCGAGCGGCACCGCCACCTCGCCTTCCGGCAGCGCCGCGAGGAGGGATCGCAGCAAGCCGAGGCTGTCGCCGATCTCGTCCACCCGCAGCCTGAGCCGCCCCAGGGCGTCGCCCCGCCCCGGCGCCGCCACGGGAGGAAGCCCGGCGTAGAGCGGCCCGTCGAGGTCGCGGCGGGCGTCAAAACGGCAGCCGGAAGCCCGCCCCACCACGCCGCCCGCGGCATAGGCGGCGGCCAGCGCCCGCGGTACCACGGCCACTCCGGCAAGGCGGCGAGCCAGCGCCGTGCGCCCGGCGGCGAGGCGCGCCAGCCGCG
>JAJXZO010000051.1 GCA_021780035.1 Pseudomonadota bacterium | reverse complement strand
TCAGCCCGTCCGCCTTCGACCTCGGCGCCGGCATCGAATATCTGTTCATGGCGATGCTGGGCGGGGCGGGGCACGTGGGCGGGGCGCTGCTCGGCGCGCTGCTCGTCACCTTCGCGCGCGAGGGGCTGCAGGACGCTCTGAGCGGCTTCGGCGCCGCCTCCGGCGAGGCGGAGGTGGTGCTGTTCAGCACCCTCTTCATCATCGTGCTGCAAACGGCGCGCGGCGGTGTCATCCCGGCGCTGTCCCGCCTGCTGCCGCGCCCGGTGCCGCCGCTTCCCGCCCCCGCCGCGCCGCTGCCCCGCCGCACGCAGCCGGAGAAGGGTGCCGAACTGCTGCGGGTGGAGGCGCTCAGGCGGCGCTTCGGGGGGCTCACGGCGGTGAACGACGTGTCGTTCTCCCTCGCCGGAGGTGAGATTCTCGGCCTGATCGGTCCCAACGGCGCAGGAAAAAGCACCATCTTCAACCTGTTGTCCGGATCCTTGCGGCCTGACGCGGGAGAAGTGCGGTTCCGCGGGCTCGACATTTCCGGCCTGCCGGCGCGGCGCATCGCCGCGCTTGGCCTTGCGCGCACCTTCCAGCACGTGCGGCTGCGGCCCGAGATGACGCTGCTGGAGAACGTCATGCTGGGAGCGCACCTCCGCGGGCGCGCGGGGATGCTGCGCGGGGCGCTCGGCCTCGACCGCGCCGAGGAGCGCCGGTTCGCGGCGGAAGCGATGAGGGCGCTCGCCCGCGTCGGGCTCGCGGCGGCGCCGCACGAGCTGGCCGGCAGCCTGCCGCTCGGCCAGCAACGGCTGCTGGAACTGGCGCGGGCGCTCGCCGCCGATCCGGCGCTGGTGGTGCTCGACGAGCCGGCCGCCGGGCTGCGCCGGCCGGAGAAGCTTGAGCTTTCTGCCCTGCTGCAAAGCCTGCGCGCCGAAGGGCTGACGCTGCTGCTCGTCGAGCACGACATGGAATTCGTCATGGGGCTGGTGGACCGGGTGGTGGTGCTCGACTTCGGCGTCAAGCTCGCCGAGGGGCTGCCGGCGGAGATCCAGGCCGACTCCAGGGTGCGCGAAGCCTACCTGGGGGGCGTGGCGTGAGCGCGCCGCTGCTCGCCGTGGACGACCTCTCGGTCGGCTATGGCCGGCTCGAGGTGGTGCACGGCGTGTCGCTGGTGGTGGGGCTGGGCGAGATCGCCACCGTCATCGGCCCGAACGGCGCCGGCAAGACCACGCTGCTTGCCGCCCTGATGGGGCTGCTGCCGAGCCGCGGACGCGTCAGCTACGACGGCCGCGATCTCGCGGGGCTGGCCACGGAAGACCGGGTGGAGCGCGGCCTGGTGCTGGTGCCCGAGCAGCGGGCGCTGTTCGGCACGCTGAGCGTGGCGGACAATTTGATTCTTGGCGCCTACGCCCGCCACGACGGCCGTGCCGAGCGCAAGCGGCGGCTCGATGCCGTATTCGCCGATTTCCCGAGGCTTGCCGAGCGGCAGGAGCAGGCGGCGGCCACGCTCTCGGGCGGCGAGCGGCAGATGCTCGCCCTCGGCCGGGCGCTGATGGCGGAACCCCGCCTTTTGCTGCTTGACGAGCCGAGCCTGGGCCTCGCGCCCTTGGTCGTGATGGAAATTTTCCGTATCATCAAAAGGTTACGTGAAAGGGGCGTGTCCATCCTGCTGATCGAGCAGAACGCCCGCGCCGCGCTCGAATGTGCCGATTCCGGCTACGTGCTGGAACTGGGCGAGATCGGCGCTGCCGGCCCGGCCGCGGGCCTGCTGCACGACCCGAGGGTGGTGGCGACCTACCTCGGCGGGGCGTAGGGCGGCGCCCGGCCGGCGCTACCACTCGGCGATCGAGCCGTCCTTGTGCCGCCACACCGGCGCGCGCCAGCGGTGGCCGATAGCGGCGCGGGCGCGGACGTACTCCTCGTCGATGTCCACGCCGAGCCCCGGCCCTTCGGGGATGGCGATGGCGCCCGCCTCGTAGCGGAAGCGGTTCTCGGGCTTCATGTAGTCCAGCAGGTCGTTGGTGGTGTTGTACTGCATGCCCAGGCTCTGCTCCTGGATGAAGGCGTTGTGGCAGAGCGCGTCGATCTGCAGGCAGGCGGCGAGCGCGATCGGCCCCAGCGGGCAGTGCGGCGCCAGCGCCACGTCGTAGGCCTCGGCCATGGCGCCGAGGCGGAGCATCTCGGTGATGCCGCCCACGTGCGCGGGGTCGGGGTTGATGACCTGCGCCGCCCTGGCTTCGAACAACGCCTTGAATTCGGCGCGCGCGTGCATGCGCTCGCCCACCGCGAGCGGCACCGGGCTGATCGCCGAGAGCGCGGCCAGCGCCTCCAACTGCCCCGGCGCGACCGGGTCCTCGATGAACAGCGGCCGGAGCGGCGCGAGTTCATGCACCAGCACGCGTGCCATCGGCGCGTGCACCCGGCCGTGGAAATCGAAGGCGAGGTCGAGATCGGGGCCGACCGCCGTCCGCAGATCGCCCAGGCGCCGGACGATGGCGTCGATGGCGGTGTGGCTGTCGACGATGGCGAGTTCCTCGCAGACGTTCATCTTCACCGCGGTGAAGCCCTGCGCCTGCGCGGCCCGGGCGTCGGCGACGAGGTTCGCCGGCCGGTCGCCGCCGATCCACACGTAGCCGCGGATGCGCTCGCGCTGGGCGCCGCCGAGCAGCGCGTGCACCGGCGCGCCATGGAACTTGCCGGCGATGTCCCACAACGCTTGGTCGATGCCGGAAATCGCGCTCATCAGCACCGGCCCGCCCCGGTAGCAGCCGTTGCGGTAGAGCATCTGCCAAGTGTCGTTGATGCGGCGCGGATCGCGCCCCACCAAAAAATCCGCCACTTCGGCGATAAGCGCGGCCAGCGTCTCCGCCCGGCCTTCCAGTATCGGCTCGCCCCAGCCGCTGATGCCGGCGTCGGTCTCGATCTTCAGGAACAGCCAGCGCGGCGGTACCAGAAACGTCTTCAGCGCGGTGATCTTCATGCTTTTTCTCCTGCGCGGCGCGAGCGTACCGGCGGCTCAGCGGCCGGAAGGCAACGGTCCCAGCCGGTCGGCGTGCCGCTTCGCCAGTTCCAGGCCGAACGCCGTGGGACGGAGCGCGGGCGCGCGGTCGTGAACGGCAATGCCGGCCCGCAGCCCGAACACGCGCTTGCCCCAGCAGGCGAGGCTCTCCGGCGAGTGCATGATGAAGCACGCCGCCGGCAGTAGCCGCGCGTAGGCTTCCCCGGCCTCCGCCTTGCGGCCGGCGGCGAAGTGTTCGTAGGCCGCGACCTCCAGATCGATCAAATCCGGGGCCACCACCAGCCCGGCGCATCCGGCCTCCAGGTTCTCGATCAATTCCAGGCCGCCGCGGCCGTTCAGCACCGGCACGCGCCCGCCGGTCGCCGCGATCACCTGCTTCACCTCCACGGCGGAGACTTCCGCCTTCAGGCAGCGGATGTTCGGATGCTTCGTGACGAGTTCGGCGATCTCGCCGGCGCTAAGCCCGCGGCCGAGGTAGGCGGGGGCGTTCTGGATTCCCACCGGCAGGTGGGTGGCGGCCGCCACGCGGCCGTAGAAGGCAATGTATTCGGCGGCGCTGAAGCTGCCCACCGGCGGCGGCTGCAGGATCACCCAGTCGGCGCCCACCGCCTCGGCGTGGCGGATCTGCGCCACCTGCTCGGCGACGGAGGCGCCGAAGATGGTGAAGAACAACGGCACCTTGCCCGCCACGTCCTCGGCCAGCCAGTCCATCACCTGCAGGCGCTCGCCGGCGTCGAGTTTCGGCACCTCGGTGGCCAGCCCGAGCGCGCCGATGCCCTGCACCCCGGCGGCGAGGCAGAGTTCGGCCTGCCGGCGCATGGCGGCGCGGTCGAGGCGCTCGGCGGCGTCGAACAGGGCGTAGAGGATGGCGTGGATGCCGCGGAGGTCCGTCTCGACACGCAGCGGCTGGCGGGCCATGGCGTTTCTCTCCGTAAGGCGGCATGGGAAAAACGGCAGGCGGCGCTTCGTTGCGCCGCCGCGGCAATGTTGCGCCGGGACGGGCCCGTCCGCCAGAACATACGAAGGGGCGGCCCGAACCAACCGCGGATAACGCCGGCCGGGCACGCGGCGTCCGTTCCCGCCGCCGCCTCTCGCTTGCCGCGCCCCGCTCTGCCATAGTCGCCGGCGGCAAGCATGACAGGGAAAGAGGTGCGGTGATGGCGGCGAGCGTCGTCCTGGTGGCCTGCGCGGCGGATGCGGAAGTGGCGGCATTCGTGCTCGATTCCGAAAGCGGGGCGCTCGCGCCCGCCGGGCGCTACCCCGTCGCGGGCCTGCGCGAGCCGATGCCTGCCGGCATGCCGCTGGCGCTGGGGGCCGATGGCCGCGTGCTCTACGCCGGCTGGCGCAACCCGCCCTATCCGGTAACCTGCTTCCGCATCACTGCCGATGGCGGCCTGGAGGCGTTCGGCACCGGGCACCTCGCCGCGCCCATGGCCTATCTTGCCACCGATGCCGCCGGAAGGGTGCTGTTCGCCGCCTCCTACCATGGCGGGTTGCTCGCCGTGCACCCGCTCGACGCCGAGGGCGTGCCGGGAGCGGCGGCGCAGACGTTCGACTCGCTGCCCAAGGCGCACTCCATCCTGCCCGACCCGGAGGGGCAGGCGGTCTATGCCGGCGTGCTGGGCGCGGACCGCATCCTGCGCGGCGCCTTCACCGGCAACCCGGGCGAGCCGCTGGCGCCGCTGAGCGTCGCCGCCTACAGCCGGCGCGGCGCCGGGCCGCGGCACCTCCGCTTCGCCCGCGAGGGAAAGCTGCTCTACGCTGTCAACGAACTCGACGGCACGCTCACGGCCTATGCGCGCGACGGCGAATCGGGCGTGCTCGGCGAGTTGCAGACGGTGGCGCTGGCCGCGCCGGCCGGGGGCGGGCGCACGCTCGCCGCCGCCGACCTGCGCCTCACCCCGGACGAGCGCTTCCTCTACGCCAACGAACGCGCCCACGCCGTTATCGCCGGCTTTCGCCTCGCGGCCGACGGCAGGCTGCGGCCGGTGGCGGCGATGCCGACGGCGCCCGAGGTGCGGAGCTTCGCCATCGACCCTTCCGGCCGCTGGCTGGTGGCGGCGAGCTTCGAGACCGGCGCGCTTTCGGTGTGGGAGATCGACGGCGAGTCTGGCGCGCTGCGCCCGGCGGGCGGCGGACCGGTGGGGGCGCGCGCGGCCTGGGTGGAGATCGCGCCGCTTCCCGTCTGAAGCGAAACGCTTGCTTCCGCCGCTCGCGCCGCGCTAGGAAGGAGCCATGGAACAGCGCATCCCCCTGCGGCGATTTTGGCGCCGCTTCTCCTACGGAGAGGCGGCCTAGGCGTTCGTTCCAACGATCGACCCGAAGCCGCCCCGCCCAGGCGGCTTGCGTCGACTCTCCCCGCGTTCGTCCGCCTGCAGTGGAGCGGCTCCCTTGATAGGAGCCGGACCATGGCACGCCTCGACTTCCTTTTCACGCCGCTGGAGAACGCGGATTTCGACGTCTGCGGCGGCCCCGCCCGCCCCGAGCCGCCGCCCGCGCCCGAAGCCGTTCCAGCGGAACCGAAGCCGCCCGCCGAGAACGCCGCCAAGGGGTGACGGGCGGCGCTTTGCGGTGTATCGGCGGCGGATGGAGAAAAACCCGCCGCCAGCCGCGGCCATCGTCGGCATCGCCGGTCCCGCGCTCGCCGCCGGCGAGGCGGCGCTGTTCCGCCGCCGTTCCCCCGTCGGCGTGATCCTGTTCGGCCGCAATATCGTTTCGCCGGAACAGCTTGCCTCCCTCGTCGCCGCGCTGAGAGACGTGCTCGCGCCGCGCGCGGTGCTGATGGTCGATCAGGAAGGCGGCCGCGTGGCGCGCCTTCGCCCGCCGCACTGGTCCGCGCATCCGCCGGCCGCCGCCATCGGCGCCCTGTTCG
>JAJXZO010000191.1 GCA_021780035.1 Pseudomonadota bacterium | reverse complement strand
ATGTCCTGCCCGTCCACCAGCACCCGGCCGGCCTGCACGTCGTAGAAGCGTTGCAGCAGCGCCAGCACGGTGGATTTGCCCGCGCCCGAGGCGCCGACGAGGCCGACGCGCTGGCCCGGCTCGATGACGAGGTCGAGCCCGCGCAAAATCGGCGGCCGGCCCGGATAGGCGAAGTGCACGTCCTCGAACACCACCTGCCCCGCCCCGCGGCGAAGCGCGGGAGCGTTCGGCAGGTCCGGCAGGTCGTGTTCCACCAGCAGGCTGTCCAGCGCCTCGGCGAGGCGGGCGAGGTGCTGGGTAAGATCGACCAGCGCCACCGCGAGGTCGCGGGTGCCGTGCAGGATGGTGAAGCCGAGCGAACAGATCAGCACCATGTCGCCCGGGGTGGCGAGACCGTGCTGCCACATCACCACGCCCCACGCGAGCAGCCCGGCGGTGACGAAGGCGGTCAGCACCGCGTGCAGCAGCCGCAGCTTCTCCAGATACAGCAGGCTGCGGCGGCGGGAGATCATTTCGGCGGTGATGGCGCCGCCCACGCGCCGGTGCTCGCGGAAGGTGGCGCCGAAGGCGCGGACCACCGCCATGTTGGAGATGATGTCCACCAATTCGCCGTCGACGCCCGCGGCGCGACCGGCAAAGGCCTGATGCAGCGGCGTGCCGTTGCGCGCCATCCAGTAGATGAGCGCCGCCATGGCGAGGCTCACGGCCAGCACCGCGGCGGCCATCGCCGGGCTCACCGTGATCAGCAGGATGATGGCGACCACCACCGCGAGGCAGGGCGGCAGCACGTTCCACGACACGGTGTTCTCGGTCTGGAAGATGGCGGCGGCGGTGGCGCTGATGCGGCTGGCCAGCGTGCCGGGCAGGCGGTTGGCGAAATAGCTCGGCGAGTGGCCGGCCACGTGCAGGAACAAGTCGCCGCGCACGTCGCCGGTAACGCGGACGAAGCTGTGCGCCGCCACCCAGCCGGCGATCCGCCACGTCAGGTTGTCGGCGGCGATCAGGACGCACAGAAGGGCGAACGCCTGCCACAAACCCGGTGTGCCGACGCCGCCGGAGATGACGTCGATCAGGTTCTTCATGCCGTACTGGGTCATCACCGAGGCGACCACGGCCACGGTCACCGAGGCGAGGATCACGGCGTGCCCCCGCCGGTGCCGCATCACGTAATGCAGCAGGAAGGAAAGCGGGCGCTTGCGGTAGCGGGTAATCGTGGCCTGGTCTGGCTTGCTGGTCACTGTGCGTGGTCTCTTCCGGCGGCATTGCGACCGGTCCAGCGCCGCGAGAAACGGTTCACTGCAACCCGGCTCCGCGCCTGGGGCGCACAAGCCGCTGCGGGGCCGGTCTCCCCGCCTGACGGTGCGGAAGATGCCGTGCCAATGCGGCGCCATTTTGACAAAGCGGCCCGTGAGAGCCAGCTTTTTGCCATATTCGCCGGCTAGCGGCCATGCTCCCGGCGGTTTTCCGGGCCGTCAGCCGCGGGTCGGCCTGAGGAGCATCGCTGGCATGCGCATTGCCCAGATCGCGCCGTTGTTCGAAAGCGTGCCGCCGCGCCGATACGGCGGCACCGAGCGCGTCGTTTCGTGGCTCACCGAGGAACTGGTGGCGATGGGCCACCAGGTCACGCTGTTCGCCACCGGCGATTCCCGCACCAAGGCCGAACTGGTGCCGGTGCGCGAGAAGGCCAGTCGTTTCGTGCCCAACTTCGAGACCAACTGCGCCCCCTACGCCCGCGCGCTCGAGATGGTGCGCCGCCGCGCGCACGAGTTCGACGTGCTGCACTTCCACATCGACTTCCACCCGTTCTCCTTGTTCAGCCGCCAGCAGGTGCCGTTCCTCACCACCCTGCACGGCAGGCTCGACCAGCCCTGGGTGCCCGACATCTACGACCTGTTTCCCGAGGTGCCGCTCGTTTCCATCTCGGACAGCCAGCGGCGGCCGATGCCGCACCTGAACTGGGCGGCCACCATCCTGCACGGCATGCCCACGGGCCTGCTCCGTCCCGTTGCCGCCGCGGGGGAGGAGTATTTCGCCTTTCTCGGCCGTATCTCGCCGGAGAAGGGCATCGAGGCCGCCATCCGCATCGCCGCCGCCGCCGGCCTCAGGCTGAAGGTGGCGGCGAAGGTCGGCGAGGAGGATATCGGCTACTACCGCGAGGTGGTGGCGCCGCTGTTCGACGGCCAGCGCGTGGAGTACCTGGGCGAGATCGACGATTCGGGCAAGGCGGCGTTCCTCTCCGGGGCGAAGGCGCTGCTGTTCCCCATCGACTGGCCGGAGCCGTTCGGCCTGGTGATGGTCGAGGCCATGGCCTGCGGCTGCCCGGTGATCGCCTACCCGCGCGGCTCCGTCCCCGAGGTGGTGGAAAACGGCGTCACCGGCTACGTGGTGGCGAACGAGGCGGAAGCGGCGGCCGCCATCTCCCGCCTGGGCGCCGTCGACAGGGCGGGGGTGCGCCGGCGCTTCGAGGAGCGCTGGAGCGCGCGGCGCATGGCCGCGGACTACCTCGCCCTCTACGAACGGCTCCGCCTTCGTTCCACGCAAGGCTGAGTGGCGGCGCGAGCGGGGTGGGGAGGCCGCGTTTTCGCCATCATGTGCCGCTAGGAAGCGCCCGAAGCGCCAAGGAAGGCGCTGCCGGCACCCATGCGTGCCGAGCCCCCCTGGAAAGGTCTGCACCGGTCATGCGTATCGCTCAAATTGCGCCGCTGTTCGAGGCGGTGCCTCCGAAGCTCTATGGCGGCACCGAGCGCGTCGTTTCCTGGCTCACCGAGGAACTGGTGGAGATGGGCCACGAGGTGACGCTGTTCGCCTCCGGCGATTCCCTCACCTCGGCGAAGCTCGACGCTCCCTGGCCGCGGGCGCTCCGCCTCGATCCCGACGTCCGCGACTGGGTCGCCACCTACACGCTGATGGTGGAATACGTGCGCCGGCGCGCGCACCTGTTCGACGTGCTGCACTTCCACATCGACTATTGGCCGAACTCCCTGTTCAGCCGCCAGGACGTGCCTTTCGTCACCACCCTGCACGGAAGGCTCGACCTGCCGGAATTCGCCGCCGCCTATCGCCTGTTCCCGGAAGTGCCGGTGGTGTCGATTTCCGACAACCAGCGCCGGCCGCTGCCGGACATCGGCTGGGCGCGTACCGTCTATCACGGCCTGCCGGCCAACCTGCTCACCCCGCAGCCGGTGGAGAAGCACGACTACCTCGCCTTCCTCGGCCGCATCTGCCCGGAGAAGGGCATCGAGCGCGCCATCCAGATCGCGTCGCGCGTCGGCATGAAGCTGAAGGTGGCGGCGAAGGTGGACAAGGCCGACGCCGAGTATTTCAAGGCCGAGGTGGAACCGCTGCTCGCCGACAGCAACGTCGAGTTCATCGGCGAGATCAACGACGCCCAGAAGCCGGCGTTCCTCTCGGGGGCGAAGGCGGTGCTGTTCCCGATCGACTGGCCGGAGCCGTTCGGCCTGGTGATGATCGAATCCATGGCCTGCGGCTGCCCGGTGATCGCCATGCGCCGCGGCAGCGTGCCCGAGGTGATGGACGACGGCATCTCCGGCTTCGTGGTGGAGAACGTCGATGAGGCGGTCGCCGCCTTCGCGCGCATCGACCAGCTCGACCGCGGCCGCGTGCGCGCGCAGTTCGAGAAGCGTTTCACCTCGCGCCGCATGGCCGAGGACTACGTCTCCCTCTACCAGCGGCTGATCGACGCGAAGAAGCCGCTGCTCCGCGCGGTCGGCGACTGAGCGGCCGCCGCGCGGCCGCCCCTTGCCAGAGAGACAATTCGGCGTGACCACTCCCCGCATGGGCCGACCCGGCCCGGCGGGGAGTTTCGCATGCAGCACAGGATTGCCGATCTTCGCGTCCAGCTCGTATCGCTTCCGGTAAAGGACGGCTTCGCCGACGCCACGCGCAAGGTGGAGACGGTTGGCTGCGCGGTGGTGCGCGTCACCACCGACCAGGGCCTGGAAGGCTTCGGCATCACCTACCACGAGGTGGGCGGCGAGGCGGTGGCGAGCCTGATCGACCGCGCCATAGCGCCGAAGCTCCGCGGGCGCGACCCGCTTGCCACCGAGGTGCTGTGGAACGAACTGTTCCACTACCTGCGCGGGGTCGGCCGCAAGGGTCTCGCCTTCTGCGCGCTCAGCGCCGTCGATATCGCGCTGTGGGACCTGAAGGGGAAGATCCTCGGCCTGCCGCTCTACCGGCTGCTCGGCGGTGCCGACCCGGTGGTGCCGGTGTACGCCTCGGGCGGCTGGACCTCGTATGCCGACGACGCCCTGGTTGCCGAGATGCGGGCGATGGTGGCGCGCGGCTTCACCACGGTGAAGATGAAGGTCGGCGTGGACAGCGGGCGCAATCCGCGCCGCGACCTCGCCCGCGTGCGCAAGGTACGCGAGGCCGTCGGCGACGACGTGCGGTTGTTGCTCGACGCCAACAACTGCTGGGACGCCGCCACCGCCGTCGCCTTCGCCAACCGCGTGCGCGACTGCGACATCGCCTTCCTGGAAGAGCCGGTGCCCGCCGACGACATTCCGGGCCTCGCCCGCTTCCGCCGCGGCACCGACGTGCCGCTCGCCACCGGCGAGCACGAATACACGCGCTTCGGCGTGCGCGACCTGCTGCTGGCCGAGGCGGCGGACGTGGTGCAGACCGATGTCGCGCGCATCGGCGGCTACACCGAGGCGCTGAAGGTGATGGCGCTCACCCAGGCGTGGAACGTGCGCTTCGCCCCGCACGCCATGGAACTGATGCACATGCACCTGCTCGCCGCCGCGCCGAACGGGTTGTTCCTCGAAAGGCTGCTGCTGTTCGAGGATCTCACCGACGGCATCTTCCGCGACGCGCCGCGGCCGGTGAGCGGGCACATCCGCATTCCCGAAGCGCCGGGCCTCGGGCTCGCGCTCGACGAGACGTTCATCGCCGCGCACGAGGACCGCGCCGGCGCCTGAGCGGAGCGCCGGAGCGGTTCCGGATTCAGATGTAGTGTTCGGCGGGCGGCGGGAAGCCGTTGAAGCCCTGGCTGGCGTAGCTGGTCACGTAGGCGCCGGTGGAAAGCAGCTCCACCCGCTCGCCGCTGGCAAGCGCGAGCGGCAGCCGGTAGTTGGCGCGCTCGTAGAGAATATCCACGCCGTCGCACGAAGGCCCGGCGATCGCCACCGGCCCGGTCTCGGTGCCGTCGTGCGGCGTGGTGATCTGGTAGCGGATCGCCTCGCCTTCCGTCTCGGCAAGGCCGCCGAAGCGGCCGATGTCGAGATACACCCAGCGCAGCGGATCCTTCGGGTCGCGATGGCTGACCAGCACCACCTCGGCGCTGACCACGCCGGCGTCGCCCACCACGAAGCGGCCGGGCTCGATCACCATCTCCGGCAGGTCGTTGCCGAATCCTTCCGTCATCGCCTGCATGATCGCCTGCGCGAAGGTGTCGATGCCGGGCACCGGGTCGCGGTAGCGCACCGGGAAGCCGCCGCCGAGGTTCACCATGCGGATGTTCACGCCCGCCGCGCGCAGGTCGGTGAACAGCATCGCCACGCGGCCGATGGCGGCCTCGTAGCTTGCCGTGCCGGTCTGCTGGCTGCCGACGTGGAAGGAAAGCCCGTAGGGGTCGAGGCCGAGTTCGCCGGCCTTCACCATCAACGCGCGCGCCTGCTCGATGGTGGTGCCGAACTTGCGCGACAGCGGCCAGTCGGCGCCGGCGTTCTCCACCAGAAGCCGGCAATAGACGCGGCTGCCCGGGGCGAATCGCGCGAGCTTGTCCAGTTCCTCGGCGCAGTCGAAGGCGAACATGCGCACGCCCTCGGCGTAGGCGCTGGCGATCGCCTTGGTCTTCTTGATGGTGTTGCCGAAGCTGATGGCGGCGGGCTCGGCGCCGGCGTCGAGGCAGGCACGGATCTCC
>JAJXZO010000054.1 GCA_021780035.1 Pseudomonadota bacterium | reverse complement strand
GCGAGCGGCAGCGGAAACGGCGCCGGAACCACCAGCCCGCCGACGAACACATTGACGCCGGAATACGCCCAGCGCGCCATCATGCCGGAAAGCGGCACCGCCAGCACGAAGCCATAAAGCATCGTGTGGCCGAGATGCGCGAGCTTCGCCATCCACTCCGGCCCTTCCACCGGCGGCGCGGTGGTGACGCTCCGCCACAGCACGCGCAGGACGGCCAGCGAGAACACGACGATGCCAAGCGTGCTGTGCACGTCCATCGCCGCCGCGCGGGGAGCGCCGCGGGGGAAGAGCTCCAGGCCCACGCCGAGGCTCCAGGCGGCGATGATGACCGCGGCCGAGGCCCAGTGCAGCAGCCGCACCCCGGCGTTGTAGCCGGCTTCGTTCCGCGGGGGGCAAAGCGCTTCCCGCCGCCTCGCGTCGAGGGCTTCGCTGTAGGCGATCTCGTTGGTCGGCATAGGCACACACTCCTTCCGTCACGCTCCGCCACGGCGGGCGGGCGGCGCACCATCGCCGATTCGGCCTGAACCTGCCCTGAGCGGCCCGTTCAGCCTGCGTTCAGCTTGCCTCGCTTGCATCGGGCCGCGAATGGGCCGATCTCGGACGCCATGAGCGAAACCTCACTGACCCCCGATCAGGCGATCGACGCGCTGGCTCAGCGCCACCGCCGCGCCGTCGAGGCCCTGCGCGCGGCGCTCTCGCGCTTCATCGCCGATGGTACGCTCCCCTCGCCGGCCGAGCGCGCGCTGTTCCGCTACCCCGAGCTGCGCGTCATCTGGCAGCCGGAAGGCACGGCGCACGCGACCCGCCGCGCCTGGGGCAAGCCGCAGTGGCCCGGTACCTACGCTACCACCGTCACCGAACCGGAGTTCTTCCGCCCCTATCTCCGCCAGCAGCTGGAGCCGATGGTGCGGGAGTTCGGCGTCCGCCTCGATGTCGGCGACAGCAGCCAGGAGATGCCCTACTCCTACGTGCTGGACGACGCCACGGCGGTCGGCGAAGTGGCCGCGAGCGAGCTGGTGCGGCATTTCCCCGCCCCCAACCTCGCGCTGGTGGGCGACGAGATCGCCGACGGCACGTGGGAATTCGGCGGAGGCCGGCCCCGTCCGCTCGCCCTGTTCGATGCGCCGCGCGTGGACTTCTCGCTGCGGAGACTCCGCCATTACACCGGCTGCGACTGGCGGGCGGTGCAGCCGTGGATACTGCTCACCAACTACGCCCGCTACATCGACCAGTTCGTCGCCTTCGCCGCCGCCGAGCTGGCCGATCCGCGAAGCCCCTACGCTCGGCTGGTGCTGCCGGGTGGCGGCGCCATCACCCGCGAAACCGACGCCGAGACGGCCGCCGCCACCATCGCCGCCGCCCCATGGCAGCGATACCAGATGCCGGCCTGCCACCTGATGCGGACGGACGGCGAAGGCGGCATCAGCATCGTCAACATCGGCGTCGGGCCGTCCAACGCCAAGACCATCACCGACCACCTCGCCGTGCTGCGTCCGAACTGCTGGCTGATGGTGGGTCACTGCGGCGGCCTGCGGCAGAGCCAGGTGATCGGCGACTACGTGCTCGCCCACGCCTATCTGCGCCGCGACCGTATCCTTGACGACCTGCTGCCGCCGGAGGTGCCGATCCCCGCTCTCGCCGAGGTGCAGGTGGCGCTGCAGCAAGCCGCCGCCAGCGTCACCGGCGAACGTGGCGACGAACTGAAGCGCCGGCTGCGCACCGGCACCGTCGTCACCTACGACGACCGCAACTGGGAGCTGCGCTGGTCGCAGGAGCGCCGGCGCATCAACCTCTCGCGCGCCATCGCCGTGGACATGGAATCGGGCACCGTCGCCGCGCAGGGCTACCGGCTGCGGGTGCCGTACGGCACGCTGCTCTGCGTCTCCGACAAGCCGCTGCACGGCGAGATCAAGCTGCCGGGCGCGGCAAGCTCCTTCTACCGCCGCGCGGTGGGCGAGCACCTGCGCATCGGGCTTGCCGCGCTCGACATCCTGCGAGGGCAGCTTCCCTCGCTGCATTCGCGCAAGCTCCGCAGCTTCGACGAGCCGCCGTTCCGCTGAAGCGGATCAGGCCGCCTCGTTGCGGTGGCAGGCGCTTCTGCGCCCCGGCGCGATTTCCCGCAGCTTCGGCGCCTCCTCGCGGCAGCGGGCGAAGGCCAGCGGGCAGCGCGGATGGAAATGGCAGCCGGAAGGCGGGGCAAGCGGGCTCGGAATTTCGCCGCGGATGGCGCCGAACTGGTGCTTCCGCGCGTCGAGGCGCGGGATCTCGGCAAGCAGCGCCTGGGTGTAGGGGTGGTTCGGACGGCGGAAGATCTCCTCGGTTTCCGCCTGCTCGACGATGCGGCCGAGATACATGATGGCCACGCGGTCGGAGAGGTGCTCCACCACGCCGAGGTCGTGGCTGATGAACAGATAGGTGAGGTCGAGGCTCGCGCGGAGGTCCATGAACAGGTTCAGGATCTGCGCCTGGATGGAGACATCGAGCGCCGCCACCGCCTCGTCGCAGACCAGGAACTCGGGCCGCACGGCGAGCGCGCGGGCGATGCCGATGCGCTGGCGCTGGCCGCCGGAGAACTGGTGCGGGTAGCGGCGCTTCAGCGCCGGGTCGAGGCCGGCGCGGCGCAACTGCGCATCGACGTAGTCGCTCCACTCCCCCTTCGCCACCAGGCCATGCACGCGCGGCGCCTCGCCCACGATCTCGGCCACGCGGAGCCTCGGGTTCAGGCTGGCGAACGGGTCCTGGAAAATCATCTGCACCGCGAGCCGCGCGGCGCGCGCCGCCTCCCCCGCCAATGCCGCGCGGTCCTGGCCGCGATAGAACACCCTGCCCTCGCTTGGCGGCAGGAGGCCGGCGACGATGCGCCCGAGGGTGGATTTGCCGCAGCCGGATTCGCCGACCAGCCCCACCACCTCGCCCTGGGCGATCGCCAGATCGACGCCCTCCACCGCGCGCACCGCCCCCTCGCGCACGCGCCCGCCCAGCGCCGCGCGGGCCTTCAGCGCCAGCCTTCCGGCAAGGTCGTGCGTCTTGGCGAAGCGCTTGCCGACGCCTTCCAGGGCGATCACCGGCGGCGCGGTCACGATGCCGTCCCCAGCGGGTGGAAGCAGCGCGTCACGTGCCGCGGTTCCGGCTCGCGCATCGGCGGATCGCCCTCGCAGGCGGCGGTGGCTCGGGCGCAGCGTGGGCGGAAGGCGCATCCTTGCGGCAGGCCGAGCAGTGAGGGCGTCATGCCGGGGATCTGCGCCAGGGGCGCGCCGCGGCGGTTGCGGCTGGGGACGCTGGCAATCAGCCCGGCGGTGTAGGGATGCGCCGGCGCATCCAGCACCGCATCGACCGCGCCGGATTCCACCACCCGGCCCGCGTACATCACCGCGATGCGGTCGGCGAGGCCGGCCACCACGGAGAGATCGTGGGTGATCCAGATCAGCGCCGTGCCGCTCTCGCGCGCGAGTTTCTGCACCTCGGCCAGGATCTGCGCCTGGATGGTGACGTCGAGCGCGGTGGTGGGCTCGTCGGCGATGAGAAGGTCCGGCCGGTGCAGCAGCGCGATGGCGATGGAGACGCGCTGGCGCATGCCGCCGGAGAACTGGTGCGGATAGGCTTCCAGACGCTCCTCGGGGCTGGGGATGCCGACGCGGCCCAGCGCGTCGCGCGACCGCGTCCGCGCCTCGGCGCGCGAGACGGAGGCATGCGCGCGCACCGCCTCGATCATCTGCGTGTCGATGCGGAGCACCGGGTTCAGCGTCATCATCGGGTCCTGGAAGATCATGGCGATGCGGTTGCCGCGGAGCGCACGCAACCCGCTTTCGGGCAGGCCGATCAGTTCGCGTTCCTGGAAACGGATGCTGCCGCCCGCCACGCGCCCCGGCGGATCGACGAGACCCAGGATGGAAAAGCCGGTCACGGACTTGCCCGAGCCCGATTCGCCGACAAGCCCGAGCACCTCGCCCCGGTCCACCGTGAACGAAACCCCGTCCACCGCCTTCACCACCCCGGCGCGCGTCTCGAACCAGGTGCGGAGGTCCGTCACCGCGAGCACGGGCGGCGTCATCGTTGCAGCCTCGGATTCAGCACGTCGCGCAACTGGTCGCCGACGAGGTTGATCGCCACCACGGTGATGACCAGGGCGATGCCGGGGTAGAAGCTGATCCAGTAGTCCCCGGAAAGCAGGTACTGGTAGCCGTTCGCGATCAGCAGCCCGAGCGAGGGCTCGGTGATCGGCACGCCGAGGCCGAGGAAGGAGAGCGTCGCCTCCAGCGTGATGGCGCGCGCCACGTGGATGGTGGCGATGACGATCAGGGGCGGCAGGCAGTTCGGCAGCAGGTGGCGGAAGATCACCCGCCAGCGCGGCAGGGCGAGGCACTCCGCCGCCTCGATGTATTCGCGCCGCCGTTCCACCAGCGCGGCGCCGCGGGCGGTGCGGGCGTAGCCGGCCCAGCCGACGATCACCAGCGCCAGCATGACGTTGCCCACTCCCTTGCCGAGGAAGGCAAGGATCATCAGCGCCACCAGGATGGCCGGGAAGGAAAGCTGCAGATCGACAAGGCGCATCAGCAGCGTTTCCGTCCGCCCGCCCACGTAGGCGGCGATGAGGCCAAGCGCGGTGCCCATCATCGAGGCGACCGCCGCCGAGCCGACGCCGACCAGCAGGCTGATGCGCAGCCCGAACAGGATGGCGGAGAGCATGTCGCGCCCCTGGTCATCGGTGCCGAGCCAGTAGGTGATGCCCCCCTGCGGATGCGCCCCCGGCGGCAGCCTGCCGTCCATGATGTTCAGCTGGGCGAGGTCGTAGGGGTTCTGCGGCGAGACGAGCGGCGCGAGCAGGGCCGCAAGCGCGATGACGACGCAGACGGCGAGTCCGCCCACGGCGAGCGGACTTTCCGAGAATTCGCGGTACAGCCGCGCCCAGGGCGATTCGTCGATGCCGCGCGAGGGCGCCGCCGCGTTCATTCCCGGCTCTCCAGGCGTACGCGCGGGTCGAGCACGGTGTAGAGCAGATCGACCACAAGATTGATGAGGACGAACAGGAAGACGATGATCATCAGGTAGGCGACGATCACGGGGCGGTCGAGCACGCCGATCGAATCGATGATCAGCTTGCCCATCCCCGGCCAGGCGAAGATGCTCTCCGTCACCACGGCGAAGGCGATGACGTTGCCGAACTCCATGCCCACCACGGTGACGATCGGGATCAGGATGTTCTTCATCACATGCACGAACAGCACGCGCGCCTCGGAGACGCCCTTGGCGCGCGCGTATTTCACGTAGTCCATGCCGAGGTGTTCGCGCACCCCGGCGCGCGTGAGCCTGAGAACCAGGGCGATGTTGCCGAGCGCCAGGTTGAACGCCGGCAGCAGCAGGTGCGCCAGCCCGTCACGGGTCAGGAACGACCAGCGCACGCCGAACAGCAGCTCGGTGTGGCCGCGGCCGGTGGAAGGCAGCCAGCCCAACTGCACGGCGAACAGCATGATCAGCATCAGCCCCACCCAGAAGGTGGGCAGCGAGAAGCCGAGGATGGAGCCGGCCATGATGGTGCGCCCCGCGAGCGAATTCGGCCTCAGCCCGGCGTAGAGGCCGAGGGGAATGCCGAGCAGCACCGAGAGGACGACCGCGGTGACGGCAAGCTCCATGGTCGCCGGCATCCGCTGCAGAATAAGGCGAAGTGCCGGTTCGTTGAAGGCGAAGCTGTTGCCGAAGTTGAGGTGAAGCGCACCCCAGAGGAAATACAGGTATTGCTGCCACAGCGGCTTGTCGAGGCCGAGGGCGGCGATGGCCTGCGCCCTTTCCGCCGCCGTGGCTTCCGGAGAGATCATCATCTCCACCGGATCGCCGATCATGTGCACGCCGACGAAGACGATCACCGTCATGGCCAGGACGACCAGCACCGCCTGTCCGAGGCGGCGGAGGATCCACGCAGTCATCGCCGCG
>JAJXZO010000155.1 GCA_021780035.1 Pseudomonadota bacterium | reverse complement strand
TAGGCGGGGCGCCGCGCCGCCTGGCTGCACGGGGCGTTGATCGGCGGCCAGTGCAAGGCGGCCGGGTTCGACGTGGTGGCCGCGCCGGTGCTCGACCTCGGCCTGCCCGGCGCGCATGCGGTGATCGGCGACCGCGCCTTTTCCGCGGACCCCGGGGCGGTGGCCGCCCTCGGCCGGGCGATGGCGGAGGGGCTGATGGCTGCCGGCATGCAGCCGGTGGGCAAGCACGCGCCCGGCCACGGCCGCGCGCGGGCCGACAGCCACCTGGAACTGCCGGTGGTGGAGGAAAGCGATCTCGCCGCCGACTGGCAGCCGTTCGCCGCCAACGCCGACCTTCCCTGGATGATGACCGCCCACGTCCGCTACCCCGCGCTCGACCCCGAGCGGCCGGCCACGCTCTCCGCCGCCATCCTGCAAGGGCTTCTGCGCGGGCGCTTCGGCTTCGAGGGGGTGCTGGTGAGCGACGATCTTGCCATGGGGGCGCTTTCCGGCACCATGCCGGAGCGCGCGGAGGCCGCGCTTGCCGCCGGCTGCGACCTCGCACTCGCCTGCGATGGCGTGGCGGCGAACAACGAGGCGCTGCTCGCTTCCCTGCCGCCGCTCTCCGAAGCGGCAAATGCGCGCCTAAAGCGGGCGGCGGGGCTCGCGGCCGCGAAGGTGAGGGCGCTCGACGCGGCCGCGCTCGACGCCGAGCGCACGGAGCTGCTCGCATGAGTTCGGGTTTCGCCTGGCTGATCTCGTTCACGGCGCTGGTGCTGGCGATCATCCTGCACGAGGTTTCGCACGGCTACGCCGCGCTGGCCCTGGGCGACGACACGGCGAAGCGGATGGGACGGCTCTCCCTGAACCCGATCCGGCACGTGGACCGCGTGGGCACCATCATCGTGCCCGGCGTGCTGCTGCTGATGCAGATGCTGCTGCATACCAGCGGCATCCTGTTCGGCTGGGCGAAGCCGGTGCCGGTGGCCCCGTGGCGGTTTCCCAACCCCAGGCGCGGCATGATGCTGGTGGCGCTCGCCGGCCCGCTCGCCAATTACGCGCTGGCCTTCGCCGCGCTGCTGGCGCTGCAACTCACGCCGATGCTGCCGGCAACGCCGCGGCTGCTGGCGCTGCTGTTCCTCGGCTGGTTCCTGATGGCCAATCTCGCGCTCGGCACGTTCAACCTCCTGCCGCTGCCCCCGCTCGACGGCGGCCGCGTGCTGGTGGGGCTGCTGCCGGAGCGGGCGGCGCTGGCGGTGGCGCGGCTGGAGCGCTTCGGCATCCTGCTGGTGTTGCTCGCTGCCTTCGTGCTGCCCTCTGCGCTCGCCAACTTCGGCGTCCACGTCGATCCGCTGATGGCGTGGCTGCAGATGGTGGGCGACCCGGTCTTCCGCGCCCTCGACGCGCTGGCCGGCCACCCGCGCGATCTGATCGCGGTGATGCGCCTGCTCGGCTTCGGCAATGGCTGAGGCGCGGCCCGCCGCCGGCCCGGCGCTGGTCGTGCACCTGGAGGGGTTCGACGGCCCGCTCGACCTGCTGCTGGAACTTGCCCGCGGGCAGAAGCTCGACCTCTCGCGTATGTCCATGGTCTCGCTCGCCGAGCAGTACCTGGCGATGGTGGAGAACGCCGAGGCGCTGCGGCTGGAACTCGCCGCCGACTGGCTGGTGATGGCCGCCTGGCTCACCTGGCTGAAGTCGCGGCTGCTGCTGCCGGCCGGAAGCGCGGCGCAGGAGGAGGGCGAGCTTGCCGCCGAAGTGCTGGCCGAGCGCCTGCGCGAACTGGCGGCGATCCGCCTCGCCGTGGCCTGGCTCGGCCAGAGGCCGCAGCTTGGCCATGAAGTGTTCGCTCGTGGCGCGCCGGAACGGTTCGTCACCACCGACCGCTCGCAGGTGGCGCTCGACCTGCCGGGGCTGCTGCGCGGCTATCTCGCGGCGATGCGCCGCGCCGCCGCTTCCCGCCGCTACCGCCCGCCGCCCGTGGCGCTGTGGACGGTGAAGGAAGCGCTGGGACGGCTTCGCGACCTCGTCGGCGTGCTGCCGGAATGGAGCGAGCTTGCCCGTTTCCTGCCGGAGAAGCCCGGTGGCGCCTTGCAGTGCCGCGCCGCGCTCGCCAGCTTGCTGATGGCGGGACTCGAGATGGCGCGCGACGGGCAGCTGCGGTTGCAGCAGGCGGCGCCGTTCGGACCCATCCTGCTCGGGCAGGCGCAACCGGAGGAGACAGGCGATGAGCGAAACCGACCCTGAGACGGAAATCCTCGCCGCCGCCGACCGCACCGACGCGCTCAGGCTGGCGGAAGCCTTCCTGTTCGCCGCCGCCGAGCCGGTGAGCGCCCGGGCGCTCGCCCCCCTGCTGCCGCCCGACCAGGAGCCGCAGGCGGTGCTGGCCGAACTCGCGGGGCGTTACGCCGGGCGCGGCGTGGAACTGGTGGAGATGGCGGGCGGCTGGCAGTTCCGCACCGCCGCCGATCTCGCGCCCCGGCTGCGCAGGGTGATCTCGGTGCCGCGCCGGCTGCCGCGCGCGGCGATGGAGACGCTCGCCATCGTCGCTTATCACCAACCTGTGACCCGCGCCGAGATCGAGGCGATCCGTGGCGCGGCGCTGGCCCAGGCGACGCTCGACGCGCTGCTCGAACTCGGGCTGGTGGAGCCGAAGGGGCGGCGGGAGACGCCGGGAAGGCCCACGCTCTGGGCCACCACGCCGGTTTTCCTCTCCCGTTTCGGCCTCGGCACGCTCGGCGACCTGCCGCGGCGCGAGGATCTGCTGATCGAACCGGCGGTGGCGCAGGCGGAGTTCGCGCCGCAGGCGTGACGATCGGCCCCGCGGTTTCCCTTCCGCGGCATTTCCTGCTAACCAGCCGGCCCCGGAGGGTGTGGCGCGCTCATGTTCGATTTCTCCTGGTCGGAGATCATGCTGATCGGTGTGGTGGCGCTCATCGCCATCGGTCCGAAGGACCTGCCGGTGGCGATGAAGGCGATCACCGACGTGGTGAAGAAGGCCCGCCGGATGGCCGGAGAGTTCCAGGGCCATGTGGACGAGATGATGCGCGAGGCGAACCTCGAGGATGTGCGCCAGCAGATCAACGAGATCCGCAGCTTCGACCTGAAGGGCACGGTGGAGCGGGCGATCGATCCCGACGGCGCGCTGCGCGATACCTTCACCAGCAATCCGCTGGAACCGGAGCAGTCTGCCGGGGCGACCTCGGCCGGGTCCGCGGCAGTGACGGAGGAGACTGCCGAAGCGACGGAGACCGGCGAGCCGGGCGAGCCGCCCGCGCCGCCGCCCGACTACCCGGCCTTCATCCCGCCCGAGTTCGCCGCCCAGTGCAAGCCGCCGCCAGCCTTCGTGCCGCCTGGAACCATGGCGCCGATGGAGTGGTATTCCACCAGCTCGCGGGTCTGACCGCCAACCCAACCGGAGCCGCAGTTGCGCATTCCCTTCAAGAAGAAAACCCTGCCGAAGCCGGAAACTCCGGCCGAGAAGGCGGAGCAGATCGAGAAAGAGGACGCCATCGACGACAAGCCGATGCCGTTGATGGACCATCTGCTCGAACTCAGGCGCCGGCTGATGTGGTCGGGGGCGGCGTTCCTCATCGCCTTCTTCGTCTGCTACCATTTCTCAGGGCAGATCTATGCCTTTCTCGCCGAGCCGCTGGCGCATGTCGAGGCGCGGCTCGGCGGCTCGCAGAAGATGATCTACACCGGGCTCACCGAGGGATTCTTCACCTATCTGAAGGTGGCGATGTTCGGCGCGGCGTTCATCGCCTTCCCGGTCGCCGCCCACCAGTTGTGGCTGTTCGTCGCCCCCGGCCTCTACCGCAGCGAGAAGCGGGCGCTGCTGCCGTTCCTCGTCGCCTCGCCGGTGCTGTTCATCATGGGCGCGGCACTCGCCTACTACGTGGTGTTTCCGATGGCCTGGAGCTTCTTCCTTTCCTTCCAGACACCGCATGGCGCCGGCGGGCTGCCCATCCAGCTGGAGGCGCGGGTTTCCGAATACCTGAACCTGGTGATGAAGCTGATCTTCGCGTTCGGCATCACGTTCCAGTTGCCGGTGGCGCTGAGCCTGATGGCCAAGGTGGGCATCGTCACCTCGAAGAGCCTGCGCCGCTACCGGCGCTATGCCATCGTCGGCATGTTCATCGTCGCCGCCATCCTGGCTCCGCCGGACGTGTTCACCCAGTGCGGGCTCGCCCTGCCGCTGATCGCCCTCTACGAAATTTCCATCGTCGCGGCGCGGATCGTCGAACCGAAGCAGGTTGAGGACTGAGAGATGCACGATCTGCGCGCGCTGCGTGCCGACCCCGCCGGCTTCGACGCAGCCCTCGGGCGGCGCAGCCTGCCGCCGGCGGCCGAGGGGATTCTCGAGGTGGACCGCGAGCGGCGCGAGAAGCTCGGCCTCGTGCAGCAGGCGCAGGCGCGCCGCAACGGCCTCAGCCGCGAGATCGGCGCGCTGAGGCGCCAGGAGGCGGACAGTTCGGCGCAGGAACGCGAGGCCGTGGCGCTCGCGGAGGCAATGGAGGCGGACAACCGCGCCGCCGCCGATCTCGACGCGCGGCTGCGCGGGCTGCTGGAGAGCCTGCCCAACATCCTCGACGCCGACGTTCCGGACGGCGACGAAAGCGCCAACAGGATACTGAAGCAGTGGGGCGAGCCGCCCGCCTTCGCCTTCGCCCCGAAGCAGCACTTCGAGCTTGGCGAGGCGCTGGGGATGATGGACTTCGCCGCTGCCGCCAAGATTGCCGGCGCGCGTTTCACCTTGCTGCGCGGGCCGCTGGCGCGGCTGGAACGCGCGCTCGGCCAGTTCATGCTCGACCTGCACGCAAGCGAGCACGGCTACCAGGAAACCATCGTGCCGCTGCTGGTGAACGCCGCCTCCTGCCGTGGCACTGGGCAACTGCCGAAGTTCGAGGAGGATCTGTTCAAGACGACCGACGGCCGCTACCTGATCCCAACCGCCGAGGTGCCGCTGACCAACACCGTGGCGGGCGAGATCCTGGCCGCCGCGGCGCTGCCGATGCGTCTGGTCGCCCATACCGAGTGCTTCCGCTCCGAGGCGGGCGCGGCCGGGCGGGACACGCGGGGCTACCTGCGCCAGCACCAGTTCCGCAAGGTGGAGCTGGTATCGATCTGCCGCCCCGAGGAGAGCGACGCCGAGCACGAGCGCATGACCCGCTGTGCGGAAACAGTGCTGGAGCGCCTCGGCATCCCCTACCGCCGCGTGGTGCTCGCCGCCGGCGACACCGGATTCTCGGCGGCCAAGACCTTCGACCTGGAAGTGTGGCTGCCCGGCCCGCGCGCCTGGCGGGAAATCTCGTCGTGCTCGAACACGCGGGCCTTCCAGGCGCGGCGGATGAACGCCCGCTGCCGCGGCGCCGACGGCAAGAGCCTCGACTTCGTGCATACGCTGAACGGCTCCGGCATCGCGGTGGGGCGGGCGCTGATCGCGGTGATGGAGAACTACCAGCAGGAAGATGGTTCCATTGTCGTGCCGGAAGTGGTACGGCCATACATGGGAGGCATCGAGCGCATCGCATGCGGGTGAACTCCGGCGAGGATCTGCTGCTTGCCGTCGACGTGCAACCGGACTTCATGTCCGGCGGGGCGCTCGCTGTGCCGGAAGGCGACGCGGTGGTCGGCGTGATCAACCGCCTGCTCGATTCGGTGTTCGCCCACGCCGTCGCCACCCAGGATTGGCACCCGCCGGGGCATTTCTCCTTCGCCAGCAGCCATCCCGGCAGGAAGCCGTTCGAAACCATCGCCGCGCCCTGGGGCGAGCAGACGCTGTGGCCGGATCACTGCGTGCAGGGAACGGCGGGCGCGGCGCTGCACCCGGCGCTGATGCAGGGCAAGATCGAACTGGTCGTGCGCAAGGGCTTCCGCTCGATGCTCGACAGCTATTCGGCGTTCCGGGAGAACGACCGCCGCACCTCGCTCTGCCTCGCCGAGTGGGTGCGGGCGCGCGGCTTCCGCCGGCTGTTCCTCGCCGGCCTGGCCACCGACTACTGCG
>JAJXZO010000182.1 GCA_021780035.1 Pseudomonadota bacterium | reverse complement strand
GCTGCGCCTGCGCGGCGATGAAGGGCTCGGAGACCTTGAACAGGTTGTGGCGGAAGATGGCGACGGTGCGCATGTGCCGGTTTCTCGTCGCCGCCTTTCCGAACGCGCTCTCCCGCGGACCCGCCCGCTGTCGCCGGCAGGCGCGTGCCTGGGAACCGGGAAGCGACGCTGGTAGACTGCCATGCGGGACAGTGATGTCAACCGGAGGATCGGGTTGCGGAAAGCAGGGATTCCGGCCGTGGGCGGCGGCTTGCCGGCGCGCCGCGGCGCCGCCCGCGCGATGTCGCGGCGGCTCGGCATCGCCGTCTGCACCTGGCTTTTTCTCGCCGCCGGCGCGGGCGCACGCGAGCCACCGGCGGAACACTGGCCGGTCTGCCGGGCGGGCGATCCGGGGCAGGTCCGCCTCGACGTCAGCATCAGCGGCATGCGCTCGGCGAAAGGCTCCCTGGTCGTCACCGTCTATCCCGACCGGCCGAGGCGCTTCCTCGACGGCAAGTACAAGCTCGGCAAACAGGTGCTGCCGGTGACGCTGCCCCTCACCCGCGCCTGCTTCGCCGTGCCGAAGCCCGGCTGGTACGCGGTGGCAATGTTCCACGACGAGAACAACAACGGGCACTTCGACACCAACATCTTCGGCTATCCGGTCGAGGGTTACGGCTTCTCCAACAACCCGAAGCTCTATCTCGGGCCGCCCAGCCTGGCGCAGGTGCGCTTCCCGGCGCACGCCGGCGACAATGCGGTCGCCGTGCGGATCACCTACTGAAGCGGCGTCTTCAGCCCGAGGAAAACTTATGCCCGGCAACGGCGAGCGACACTCGGCAACGCCTTCTTCGGCAGCGTGCGGCGGGCCGGTGTGGACAATTGCCGCCTGCGTGCTTCTCGCCATCGCCCTCGGCACGGCATGGCCGCTGCTGCTGCGCGCAGGCGCGACCGTCCAGTTCGACTACGACGAGGGGTGGAACGCCTTTCGCGCGGCAGAGGCGGCGCACCTGCTGCCGCTCTACGGCGCGCCGCCGGGCCTGGCCATCACCAACTACCCGCCGCTGTCGTTCCATCTCATCGGCCTGCTCTCCCGCCTGCATGTCGATGTCGTGCTGGCCGGCCGGCTCTTGTCCCTGGCCGGGCTCGCCGCCGTCTGCCTTGCCATCCGCCGGATCGTCCGCATCTTCATCCCCGCCGGCCATGCCGCCGATGTGGCGGCGCTGCTGTTCTTCGTGTGGCTGGAAGTGCTGATGCCGAGCCGGCTCGCGGTCGACGATCCGCAACTGCTCGGCATGGCGTTCGAGACGGCGGGATTCCTCCTCGTCCTCGCCGATCCGCGTTCCCGGCGCGGCATGGCGGCCTCCGCGCTGCTGTTCGCGGTGGCCGTGTTCATCAAGCACAATCTTGTCGCGCTGCCGCTGGCCGCCGGGGCGGGGTTGCTGCTCGCGCGCGAAAGGCGGCCGTTGTTGTGGTGGGTCACCGCGGGAGCGCTGGGCGCTTCGGCGCTGCTCGCGCTGACCGAGGCGATCGACGGGCCGTATTTCCTCACCCACCTGCTGCGCGGCCGCGAATACAGCCTGCACGACGCCGCCCGGCAGGGCCTCTCCTACGTCCTGATGTTCCTGCCGGTCTTCGCCATCACCGGAGTGTGGGCATACCGCAACCGCAACTCCGTCCGGTGGCGCCCCCTGGCGCTCGGCTGGCTGTTCGCGCACGGGCTCGGCTTCTTCTTCCTGGGCGGCGACGGCACGGGAGGAAACATGCTGTTCGAGGCCCTGACCTGCGACGCGATCATCCTGGTCCTGGCGCTCGACGAACATGCCGCGCGCCACTACGCACGGGCGACGCTGAGGGCCGGCGCGGTTCTCGCCCTACCGGCACTGTTTCCGCTGCTCTTCCTTCCCCCCAAGGCGGAGGCGGCGCTTTCCGAGTGGCGCAACCTGCCGCGCACGCAGCGGCAATTCGCGGCGGGGGTGGCGCTGCTGCGCCAAGCCTCCGGCCCGGTCGTCTGCGAGAATTTGCTGATGTGCTACCGCGCCGGGAAGGCATCTGCGTTCGACCCGTTCTTCGTGCACGACCAGATCGGCACCGGCGCGATCGACCCGCACGTCATCGCCGATCTGGCCGAATCCTGCCGGCTCGCCGCGGTGCAGCTTGGCGACGCCGATGTGCCGGAGCCGCCCGGCCGCGTGCGCTTCACCGGAGGCTTCGAGCGCGCGCTGGCAGCCCGCTACCGCGTCGCCTTGCGCACGCCGGAGTTCTCCATCCTGGTTCCCGTCTCCACGGCATGCGGCAAGGCGTCGCCGCCTCGGGCGCTTGGCGACCGCCAGCACGCCAGCACCGCTCCGCCGACGACGAGCAGCGCCGCCACGGCCAGGGGAACGCTGGCCGGCGCCTTCCCCGCGACAACCAGCAGCAGCGTGGAAAGCAGCGGCGCGAGGTAGGAAAGGACGCCGAGGAGCAGCAGGTTGCCGTATTTCGTCGCGTGGTCCCAGGCAAGGAAGGCCAGCCCCGTCGGCCCCACGCCGATCAGCAGGATCGCTCCCCACTGCGCGCCGGTCGGCCACACGGTAGGCTCAAGCAGCAGATGCGCGAGACCTCCGACCAGCGACACGGCGGCGCACACGCCGATCAGCATCTCGCCGGGAACGCCGGCGAAGCGGCGGTTGAGCACCGAATAGCCCGACCACACCACGGCGCAGGCAAGGGCGGCCAGGTAGCCGAACGCGCTGCTCCCCGCCGGGTCCACGCCAAGGCCGCGACCAGCGAAAATCAGCACCGCGCCCGCCAGGCCAAGCCCTGTGCCGGCGAGGTGACGGGCGCGCAGCCCGGCGGCGCCGGAAAGCAGGACCGAGAAGATCACGATCAGCAGCGGCCAGAGGTAGTTGATCAGGCTCGCGCGCGCCGGCGCGATCGTCGCCAGGGCGAAGAAATACAGGGCGTGGTAGAAGAACAGCGCCAGGAAGGCGAGCATCCAGGGCGCCAGCGGCTGGCGCAGGCGCCGGAAGGCCTGCCCGCCGCGCAGCGCCACCACCGCCATGCCCGCCAGGAAGGCCACGCCGAAACTGCACGCGAGCAGTTCGAAGGGCGGGATGCCCCGCGCCGCCACCGTGAGCAGCGCGAGCCCGGACCAGAGGGCGATGGCGACGCCGCCCGTCGCCGTCGCCCGAAGACTCCTCCCGTCCGTCATGCCGCTTTCCTCCGGGTACGCCACGCCACTGGCGGCAAGACGCCCCTGCGGATAATGAACGGCCAATGCGACCCGCGGCCAGCGCGCCGTGTGTTGGGGAGAGTTTGACATGCCCACCCGTTGGCCCCGCGACGGCGCCGCCATGGCGGGAAAGCCCCCGGTGTTCGAATATGTGATGACGGGAGACGAGGAATCCTTCCTGTGGCGCCTCGACGACTATCCATGGGAGCGCAACGTCTGGAACATCCACCCCGAGTACGAGGTCCATCTGGTGCGCAACGCCGCCGGGATCGCGCTGATCGGCGACTACATCGGCTCTTTCGGGCCCGGCCATCTCAGCATCGTCGGCAGCAACCTGCCGCACGACTGGGTGAGCGCCACCGCTCCGGGCGAGATCATCGCCGGCCGCGACATCGTCCTGCAGTTCGATCCCGACCGCCTGCGCCGGGCAGCGGCGCTGTTCCCCGAACTCAGCGGGGTCGAACCATTCCTCGCCCGGGCACTGCGCGGCCTTGCCTTCCATGGCGAAACCCGCCGCCGCGGCGCCGAATTGCTGGAGGCGATCGGCGAGGCGCACGGCCTCGACCGCCTGGCGCTGTTCCTCCGCCTGATCGGCGGCCTCGCCGCTTCCGGCGAATACGAGGTCTTGTCGTCGGAAGGCTTCGTCCCCAGGCTCGACCCCGGCGCGCTCGGCCTTGCCGAGCGCGTGCTGATTTATGTGCATGACAATTTCACCAGGGACATCCGCCTCGCCGACCTCGCCGCAATGACCGGGATGAGCGAAAGCACCGTCTCCCGCTTCTTCAAGCGCAACAGCGGCAACAGTTTCACCGACCATGTAGCCAAGCTGCGCATCGGCCGCGCCTGCAAGCTGCTCGCCGATACCACCATGCCGGTGACCGACATCTGCTTCGAGGTCGGCTACGCCAACCTGTCCAACTTCAACCGCCTTTTCCGGCGGTACCGCGGCACCACCCCCTCGGGCTACCGCCGCCTCACCCGCCAGCGCCTCCGTTAGCCGCCCGCCGCCCGGGGCAACCGATGCAATCATGCGGACGAACCGCGGCCGGAGGCCGAATGCGGCGCAAAAAACCATCAGTAACGCGCAAGCCAGAGGCTAGTTTGAGCTTTTGCCACCTTCCTACAATGACCATGTGGGAAAGGACCGTGGCCAGCCGGCCTGGCCGCTTTCCCCAACGCAAAGGCTCGCGGTTCATACCGGGCGGTCGGAAAGGAGACGTTACGCGGCGACTCCCTCCGCCCTCGGCCCCGAGCGCGAGTTCAGCGGCACTCAGGCCGAAGCTTCAACAATATTGAGGGAGAGAGTCCATGAGTATCGGTTTTCCCCGGGTCGCGGCGGGCATCGCCTTTGCTGCCGGAATCCTCGCGGCGGCCCCGCCGCAGGCGCACGCCTGGTCGCTGAGCGAAGCGGCGGCGCCATACAAGGGCATGACGGTCACCGTCGTCGGCCTCGACCGGCCGAGCTACAAGGCGGCCCAGGAACTGACGCCGGAATTCGAGAAGGCGACCGGCATCACCGTGAAGTGGGTGAACTTCCCCTACGAGAACTCGCTGAAGGAGGAGACGCTGAACTTCGTCTCCCACAGCCAGCAGTTCGACGCCATCCTCACCGACGTAGTCTGGCCGGTCGATTTCACCAAGGCGAACTGGGTGGTACCAATCGAGCAGTTCTTGAAGGACAAAGCAATCGCCGACCCCGCCATCGACCTCAACGACTTCATCCCGGTGTGGCGGCATGCCTTCACCGTCGGCGGCAAGCTGATCGGCCTGCCCTTCGATTCCTATGCCGGGCTGCTCTACTACAACAAGAAGATCCTGAAAGAGCATGGATTCGACGGCCCGCCGAAGACCTGGGACGAGCTGCTCAAGGTCTATGCACCGAAGCTGTATGATCCTGAGAAGAACCTCTACCCGTACGCGCTGCAGTCGGCGCGCGGCGAAACCCAGACGTGCGACAGTTTCACCCGCTTCCTCTGGCCGTGGGGTGGGCAGTATTTCAATGCCTCCGAGAAGAAGATCACTTTGGACCAGCCGCCTGCCATCGCCGGGCTGAGCTTCCGCCAGGACTTGGTGAAGTACATGCCGAAGGGCATCGTCGCCGATGACCACTCGCAGGTGGTGCAGTTGATGGGCCAGGGCCAGCTCGGGCTGCTCACCGAGTGGTCCGCCTTCTATCCGACGCTGATGGCCTCGAAGGCCGGGCCTGACATCGGCGTCACCGTCGAGCCGAGCGGGCCGGACGGCCGCTATTCCGCTTTCGGGGGCTTCGCCTACATGGTAAGCGCCCAGGTGCCGCCGAAGGAGCAGAATGCCACCTGGCTGTTCATCCAGTGGCTGACTTCGAAGGCGATGGCCCAGCCGCTGATCGAGAAGGGCGCCGTTGTCGCCCGCGTCAGTGCCGACACCAATCCGGCGCTGGTGGCGAAATTCCCCTACCTGAAGCCGATGGTGGAGACGTGGGAGCACGGCAGCGTGCCCGACTGGCGTCCGCAGGTCGCCTGCTACCCGTATTTCTCCGAGCTGGTGTCGAGCTATGGTTCGAACATCGAGACCGGACAGGTCAGCGTCGCCGACGGGCTGAAGCAGCTCACCGGCAAACTGCAATCCTACATGGATTCCAGCGGCTGCTGGGCTACCGTGAACACGCCGAAGCGCTGAGACGTGCCTTTGGGCGGCGGCCGGTGCCGCCGCCCTCCCCCGAGGATTCTCCATGCTCGACGCGAACCCCGGCGAGATCAAGCCGACGCTGCTGCAGAAGCTGGAGCCGTGGTTCTTCGTCGGCCCCTCGTTCCTGCTGCTGCTGCTTGTCGGCCTCTACCCCACTCTGTTTGTCCTCTACTA
>JAJXZO010000200.1 GCA_021780035.1 Pseudomonadota bacterium | reverse complement strand
GCCAGCGTGACGCCGCCGCCCGCCGCGTCGGCCGCGGCGGCGAACTTGCGGGCAAGCCGGCCGGAATAGAGATCGCCAACCCCGGCCACCCGGAGGTCGGCGAGCGTCGCGGCAAGCGCGGGCTGGCGCAGCGTGGCGCCCTCGGCCAGCGGCTGGCCATCGGCGCCGAAGAACACCGCGCGCGATTCGGGATCGGCGGCCAGCGGGCCGGCCACCACGGCGAGGTCGTTCGCGAGCGCCCGGCTGACCGGCGTGCCGAGCCGCGCGGCCTGTTCGGCATAGCTCAGCAGGGTGGCGAACGGCAGATGCCCGTAGCGCGCGTGCAGCGCGTAGAGGCCGCGCACCAGCATCGGCACCGCCGCGGGCCGTGCGCCGCCGCCGCCGCCGGCACCGGGAAGGAACAGCACCGCTTGCGGCACGCCGCTGCCGGCGCCGCTCTTCGCCGGATCGTAGGCGAGGCAGGCGCCGCCGCCGCCGAGCCCGGCGCGGGAGGGCAGCGTGACGGCCATCATCAGCCCGGCCGCCACCGCGGCATCGGCGGCGTTGCCGCCGGAGGAGAGCACGTCGCGGCCGATCAGCGCCGCGTGCGGCTCGTCCGCCGCCACGCCGCCGACGAAGCCCCGCACATAGCCCGGCGTGCCGGGAGGCGGACCGCTCCCCGGAAGCAGATTGCCGAGGCCGCTGAAGGCGTTGTCGATCTGCGAACAGCCGGCGAGCAGCAAACCGAGCGCCGCCACCGCGCCGAGGCCGGCGCGGCCGATGGTGTGCCGAATTCCGGCTTTCGCTATCCTGCAGCCCACCGTGCTTCTCCCGCTGTTGCGCAGCCGCGGCCAACCCGTTACCCAAGCCCGCGACATGCGGCTTTCCGCTGTTGCCTTAGCCTCGATCCGAAACAGCGGCAACCTGTCCGTTCAAGGACACCGCCGCCGCAGCCCTCGCCAAAGGAGCGACCATGCGCCGACTGCTCTCCTATGCGCTCAGCGTCCTGCTCGCGGCCGGCCTCGCCACCGCCGCCTTCGCCGCCCCGCCGCCGCCGGCCGCGGCCCCGCAGGAGTCGACGGCGGCTCCGCCGGCCTCGGCGGCCGCCGCGTTCACGCCGGCGCAGCAGGAGGCGATCGTCGCCATCGTCCGCCACGCGCTGCAGACCGACCCGACGCTGCTGCGCGACGCCATCATCGCACTGCAGCAGGACAACGCCGCGCGCAAGGAGCACGCCGAGGCCGCGGCGATCGCCGCGCTGGCCCCGGACCTGCTGCACAACCCCGCCGACCCGACGGAAGGCAACCCGAAGGCTGCGGTGACGGTGGTGGAGTTCTTCGATCCGCGCTGCCCCTATTGCCGCAGCATGCTGCCCGCCATCGCCACCCTGCTCGCCCACCACCCGGACGTGCGGGTGGTCTACAAGGACATCCCCATCCTGGGGCCGGAGAGCGTGCTGGCGGCGAAGGTGCTGACCGCCGCCGAGGCGCAGGGCGGCTTCCAGAAGATGATGCAGACGGTGATGACCGGCCCGGCGGACATCACCCTGGAGACGCTGCACGCCGCCGCCACAAAGAACGGCCTCGACTGGGCGAAGATCCGGAAGAGCATGGACTCGGACACGGTCGCAGACCAGCTTCACGCCAATATCGACCTTGCCCGCAAGCTCGGCATCGACGGCACGCCGGCCTACATCATCGGCCTGCATGTCTATCCCGGCCTGCTCACCGTCGAGCAACTGGAGAAGGCGGTGGCGGAGGCGCGCCAGCAGTAGGCGCGGACGCCGCCGCGCCGCTCAGCCGAGCAGGCGGTCGATTTCCTCCTGGTCGAGTTCGTCCCCCTCCGCCACGGGGGGCGGCGGCACGCTTTCCGCCGGCGCGGCGCCGCCGCCGCGGGCCATCAGTGCCGCGAGCAGCGTTTCCACCTGCCGCAGGCTGGCGATGGCGCGGTGGATGCGCTGGCCGGTGAGATCCTGGAAGGCGCAGGCCTCATAGATGACGTTGACGCGGGCGGTGAGCTGCGCGCTTGCCTCGGCGCCGTGACCATTGGCCGCCGCCCAGTCGCCGATCGCCTCCGCCGCCTGCAGGATGCGCTCCGCCGCCGATTCGGTGGTTTGCACCACCGCCTCCAGTTCGATGCCGCCGTTGCGGGCGGCGAGCGCCGGCGCGGCCAGCACGGCGGCGACCTGGCGATGGATGTGCCCGAGTTGCTCGGTGAGCGTGGCTTCGGAGAAGCCGACCATCTGCACCGCGCCATGCACCTCGACGCCGAGTTCGCTGAAGCGGCGGTCGATGAAGCGGCGCAGTTCAGCGAACCGGTCCGCCAGTTCCTCGCGCAGCAGGGCGGCGGGGGCGGCGGATTTGGCCGCGAGCGGCGCATGGGCAGGCATGCCTGCGGTCATCGGCGGATCTCCGGCGACGGGAAGACGGCCCGCTGGCCGCCCGCCGCCGATAGTGCCGGCGCCGGCTTGCGTCCGGGTTAATGGCCTGCCGGCCGCGAAAGGAGTAGCGTTGCCGCAACGACGGCACGGAGGAGCGGTGACGATGAACATCTGCATGGTCGGCTACGGCATGATGGGAGTGTGGCACAGCGAGGCGCTGCGCCTGCCGCAGGCCGGCGGCGACGTGGTGCTGCACACGGCAGTCGGGCGGCGCGAGGAGATGGTGCGCGACTTCGCCGCCCGCTTCGGCTACCGGCGCTGGACCACCTCGCTCGCCGAGGCGCTCGCCGACCCCGAGATCGACGCCGTCATCCTCGCCACCCCGAGCGAACGGCACGAGGAGCAGGCGCTGGCCTGCTTCGCCGCCGGCAAGCCGGTGCTGATCGAGATCCCGATCGGCATGTCGCTCGCCAGCGCCGAACGCGTGGTGGCCGCCGGCAAGAAGTCGGGCGTGGTGTGGGGGCTGTGCCACCCGATGCGCTTCCGCCGCGAGCGCGAGGCGCTGCGCCGGCGCATCGCCGCCGGCGAGGAGCGCATCCGCCACATCGCCGGGCGCTTCTTCCTGAAGCGGCTCAGCAACGTCGGCGTCACCGGTTATGCGCGCTCGTGGACCGACAACATCCTCTGGCACCACTTCTGCCATTTCGTCGATCTGGGCATGTTCCTGTTCGACTTCGCGCCCATCCGCCGCGTGCAGGGGCACCTGGGGCCGCTGCACCCCACCACCGGCGTGCCGATGGAGGCGGTGGTGCTGGCCGAGACCGAGGACGACCGGACGCTTCTGGTGCACGGCTCGTACCACGCTGAGTTCCGGCTCTACGACAAGCTGATCGTCACCGACCGCGACACGTATTTCTTCGACATCGCCGCCGCGACGGCGCGCAGCCGCGAGGGCGTGGTGCCGGTCGAGCCCGAGCAGGTGAACTGCGCGCGCGTGACGCACGATTTCGTCGCCGCGGTGCGGGAAGGCCGGCCGCCGCTTGCCGCCGGGCCGAGCGTGCTGCCGGCGATGCGGGTGCTGCAGAAAGTGCAGGACGACTGGGATTCGCGCTGGGGCGCGCAGTCGATTCCGGGGCGGAAGCTGTAGGCGCCACCGCCGGGGCGGCTTGCCAAGCGGATCGCCGCGGACGAAACTGTCGCCGCGGCCCGTGGCGGCAACGGCACGGGCTTTTCATGACGAGTTCCCGAACGAGCCATTCGTGATGGAAACGAACCGAAGCTTCAGCGCCGGGCTATGCCGCGCCTTGTTTTGGCGGAGCGGCCGATGAACTACACCTTCCACTTCGGCGTCGTCTGGGACGACTGGCACGCGCTGGCCTGGGGCACGTGGCTCACCATCCAGCTTTCCGCCTCCGCCATGGTGCTCGGGCTGCTGGTGGCCATCGCCGGCGCGCTCGGCAAGACCATGGGGCCGAAGCCGGTGCGCTGGCTGGTCGATGCCTATGTGGAGGCGATCCGCAACACGCCGTTCCTGGTGCAGCTGTTCCTGATCTTCTTCGGACTGCCAGCGGCGGGGCTGCGCATGAGCGCCAACGAGGCGGCGCTGTTCGCCATGGTGGTGAACGTCGGCGCCTACGCCACCGAGATCGTCCGCGCCGGCATCGAGAACATCCACCGCGGCCAGGTGGAGGCGGGCCTCGCGCTCGGGCTAAGGCCGTTGCAGGTGTTCCGCTACGTCATCCTGTTCCCGGCGCTGCAGACGATCTATCCGGCGCTGTGCAGCCAGTTCATCCTGCTGATGCTGAGCTCGAGCGTGGTCTCCACCATTTCCGCGCAGGAACTCACCGCCGCCGCCAACGACCTGCAATCGCGCACCTTCCGCAGCTTCGAGATCTACATCGTCGTCACCGCCATCTATCTGGCGCTGTCGCTCGCCTTCTCCGGCACGTTCGCGGCGATCCGCCGCGCCGTGTTCGTCGAGACCGGAAAGCGCTGAGGAGGCGGGCATGTTCCACCATTTCGGCACGAACGATTTCCTCTTCCTCGTCGCGGCGATCCGCTGGACCCTGGCGCTGTCGGCCATCGCCTTCATCGGCGGCGGCATCGGCGGCCTCGTGGTGGCGCTCGCCCGCACCGCGCCCCTCGCGCCGCTCCGTCTCGCCGCCACCGGCTACATCCAGTTGTTCCAGGGCACGCCTTTGCTGATGCAGCTGTTCCTGGTGTTCTTCGGCGCCAACATGTTCGGCGGCAGGATCGACCCGCTGATCGCCGCCGCCATCGCGCTGACCCTGAACGCCGCCGCCTTCCTCGGCGAGATCTGGCGCGGCTGCATCGAGGCGATCCCGCGCGGGCAGTGGGAGGCGGCGACCGCGCTGGGGCTGCGCTATCCCGCCGCCATGCGCGACATCGTTCTGCCGCAGGCGGCGCGCATCGCCGTTGCCCCCACGGTGGGTTTCCTGGTGCTGCTGGTGAAAAGCACCTCGCTCGCCTCCATCATCGGCTTCGTCGAGATCACGCGCGCGGGGCAGATCATCAATAACGCCACCTTCCAGCCGTTCCTCGTGTTCAGCGTCGTCGCCGTGCTGTATTTCGCCCTGTGCTGGCCGCTGTCGCTGCTCAGCCGCCACCTCGAGACGAGGTTCGGCACCGTGTCGCGCTGACCGCCCGTCCAATCGTCAAGACCACAACAAGGAGAAACGTCATGGCTTCCGACTCCACACTTCGCCTGCCCCGCCGGCCGCTCGGCCTGCTCGGCGCCGCCGGCGCCATGCTCGCCACCTTCGGCGCCGCCGCGCCGGCGGAAGCGCAGACCATCGATTCGCTGCTGAGCGCCAAGAAAATCAAGATCGGCTGCCTCGTCGACCTGCCGCCATTCGGGCTGACCAACAGCAGCGGCAAATACGAGGGCTACGACATCGACGTCGCCAACCTGATGGCGAAATACATGGGCGTCGCGGCCGAGATCGTGCCGGTGACCGGGCCGAACCGCATCCCCTACCTGCTGAGCAGCCAGGTGGACGTGCTGGTGGCGATCTTCGGCATCACGCCGGAGCGCGCGCTGCAGGTGGAGTTCTCCATTCCCTACAGCAGCATCGACATCGAGATCCTCGCCCCCAAGGCGACGAAGATCACCTCGGCGGCGGACCTGAAGGGGATGAAGGTGGGCGTGGCCCGCGCCAGCACGCAGGACACCGCGATTTCCGCCATCGCGCCGGCGGGCACGCACATCATGCGCTTCGACGACGATTCCACCACGGCGCAGGCGATTCTCTCCGGCCAGATCGACGTCATCGGCGTGAACAACATCACGGCGAAGCAGATCATGGACATGAAGCCCGATGCCCACTACGAGGTGAAGATGGTACTCCGCCACCAGCCGAACGGCATCACGTTCCGGCGCGGCCAGACGGCGCTGCTGCGGTGGACCAACACCTTCATCTACTACATCAAGAACAACGGCGAGCTCGACGCCATCTGCCGCAAGTGGCTGGGCACCCCGCTGCCCGAGCTGCCGGTGTTCTGAGTGCCTCCGGGGCGCGTGGGCATCCGCCTGCGCGCCCCTTCCGATCGTTGCAGGAACAGAGACCATGTCCGCCACCACCGGCGCCGCAGGCGGCGAGCCGATCATCACCCTGGAAGGCGTGTCGAAGCGCTTCGGCAGCTTCCAGGCGTTGAGGAACATCAACCTCGAGGTTCACCGCGGCGAGCGGATCGTCATCTGCGGGCCGTCCGGATCGGGCAAGTCCACGCTGATCCGCTGCATCAACCAGCTGGAGCACCACCAGCAGGGGCGCATCGTCTTCGACGGCCGCGAGATCGGCCCGCACGCGCACGGGCTCGACCAGATCCGCCGCGAGATCGGCATGGTGTTCCAGAGCTTCAACCTGTTCCCTCACCTCACCGTGCTGCAGAACTGCACGCTGGCGCCGATGAAGGTGCGCAGTACGGCGCGCGCCGAGGCCGAGGCGCTGGCGCGGCGCTACCTCGAGCGCGTGCGCATCCCCGAGCAGGCGAACAAGTACCCGGGCCAGCTTTCCGGCGGCCAGCAGCAGCGGGTGGCGATCGCCCGCGCGCTCTGCATGAACCCGAAGGTGATGCTGTTCGACGAGCCCACTTCCGCGCTCGACCCCGAGATGGTGAAGGAAGTGCTGGAGACGATGATCGGCCTCGCCGAGGACGGCATGACCATGCTGTGCGTGACGCACGAGATGGGCTTCGCCCGCAGCGTCGCCCACCGCGTGATTTTCATGGATGCGGGAGAGATCGTCGAGCAGGCCCCGCCCGAGACCTTCTTCGCGCATCCGAAGAGCGAGCGCACCCGCACCTTCCTGGGGCAGATCCTGCCGCACGGATGAACGGGCGCGCGGGCGCCTGCCTGGGTGCTCTGCTCGCGCTCGCCGGCTGCGCCGGGGCCGCGCCGCCGCCGCGCTGGTCGCCGCGCGCGCACGCCATTCCGGTGTTTCTCGTCGCGGAAGGCTGGCACACGGGAATCGCGTTGCCCGCGGACGATCTCGGTCCCGCGCTGGCGCCGCTGCGGCGGGACTTCCCGGCCGTATCCCTGCTGCTGATCGGCTTCGGCGCGCGCAACTACATGGAGGCGGCGCATCCCGGCTCCGCCGACGCGCTGCACGCGATCGTTCCCGGCCCCGGCGCGCTGCTGGTGACGGGGATTTCCGGCCCGCCCCAGGCCGCCTTCGGCGCAAGCGACGTGGTGGTGCTGCGGCTCGGTGCCGGCGGCCTCGCGCGGATGGAGGACTTCGTCGCCGCGAGCCTCGCGCGCACGGCATCGGGGGCGCCGGCGTTTCTCGCCGCCACCCCCTACGGGCGGCTCTATGCGACCCGCATCGATTACGCGCTGGACGACACCTGCAACACCTGGGCGATCGCCGCGCTTGCCGCCGGCGGCGTGCCCGTCTTGCCCGCCGGCGTGGTGACGGCGGGCGACGCGATGGCGAAGGCGCGGGCGGCGGCGGCGAGCGAGCCGGCCGCCTCACCGCTCAGTGCAGGACGATCCGCACCCGGCGATTCTGCGCCTCCCGCACGCCCGGCGCCGTAGGCACCAGCGGCTCGGTGTCGCCGAAGGCGGAAATGGCGATCTCGTTCCGGGGCACGCCCCGGCGCACCAGTTCCGCGGCCACCGCCTGGGCACGGCGCTTCGACAGCGCCTGGTTGTAGGCTTCCGTACCCGAGCGGTCGGCGTGGCCGGAAACATCGATGCGGGTGGTGTGGATGCGCGTGCTGTTCTCGGCCGCCGCGGCGATGATCCGCCGCGCATTGGCGGTCAGCGCGGCGCTGTTCCAGTCGAAGAACACGAGATAGCTGCGCGCCGCCGCCGGGGCCGGGGCCGCCGCCGGAGCCGCCGCAATGGCGGCCGCTGGCGCGGGCGGCGGGGCGACGTGGAAGGCGTAGCGCAGGCCGATGAGCAGCATCTGGTTGTTGTCGTCGCCGACGGTGGTGCTCACGCCGTCGCGGGTGGGCAGCCGGTGGGTGCCGCGCACGCCGAGGTAGCGGTACTCGACGGTGGCCGACAGCCCCACCACCGGGATGATCGGCATGGCGGCGCCGATCATCGCCTGATAGGCAAAGGAGGGATCGGTGACCTCGCCGCCGCGCCCGACCAGGTGCACCCACTGCACGCCGGTGCCGACGCCGAGGTAGGGGTAGATGTAGGGGGAGCCGATATCCATGTCGAACAGCGCGTTGGCCATCAGGCCGTACTTGGTTTCGGTGAAGCCGCCCGCGGGCCCGGGGTTGCGCAGCCAGTCGCCCTCGGCTTCCACCCGCACGCCGTTGCCGAACGCCCAGCCGACGCTGCCGAGCGCCGCCGTGCCGGTTTTGGAGAAGGCGTTCCTCTCCGTCGAACCGGACAGCGCGCCGGAACGCACATGCACCCTGGCGTCTCCCATCCAGTTGGCGCCGAAGGCGCCGCCGACATAGAGACCCTGGATCGGCTGCGCCCGCGCGGCGAACGGCAGCGCGAGCAGCGCGAGGGCGAGGAGGATGCGTTTCATGGCACTGCCTTTATCCGGCGGGCGGGAATCCGCGTTCGCATGTTTCGCATATAACGCGCGCGGACGCGCCGCGACAGGGGGATGGGGCTACAACAGCCGTGCCTCGAACGGCGGCAGCAGGTCGGGGCTTTCGAACTCCAGCACCCAGAGATCGGAATCGGTGCGGAGACGGCGCGCCACGTAGGCTTCGGCGTCCGCTTCCGCCACCGCCGCCGCGCCGGTGCCGCGCATCCAGGCGGGCCTGCCCTCGCCGTCGCGCACCTCGGTGAGCACGGAGAAGCCCTCGCGCCCGCGCAGCACCACCAGCACTCCGCCGGCGTCGGCGTCGCCGCGGTGCAGCACGACGCCGTAGCGCCCCTGCGCCTCGCCGCGCCTGAGCACCGCGCCTACCCAGAGGCCGGTTTTCAGCCGTGGCTCGCTCATCGGCCGCGCCGCAGCAACCAGATGCCGATCGCCGCCGAGACGACGAACAGCACGATGCCGAAAGCCAGAAGCTCGTAGTGGCCGAAGGTCATGCCGGCGCCGAGCACGGCGAACACCAGGCTCTGCGGCACGTAGCCGAGCACGGTGCCGGCGAGGAACGGCCAGACCGCCACGCCGGAAACGCCGGCGGCGAGGTTCAGCACCAGGTTGTTGCCCACCGGCAGCAGCCGCAGCATCAGCGTGGTGGAGAAGGTGTTGGCGGCGAGAAAACGGTTGATGCTGCCGATGCGCGACGCGAAGCGCCGCTCCACCCAGTCGTGCACGACGAGGCGGGCGGAGAAGAAGCTGGCCACGCAGCCCGTCAGCGCCGCGGCCACCGCGAACACGGTGCCGAGCCACGGACCGAAGCTGCTGCCGGCGGCGTAGGCCACCACCTGCCGCGGCACGCCGAGGAAGCACATCGCCGCGCCGGCGAGCACGAACAGGGCCTGGGCCGCGTCGTCGTGTTTCTCCGTCAGCCGGTGCAGCATCGCCCCCGGATCGACGCCGAGGCGCTGCAGCAGGAACTGGCCGCCGAGCAGGATGGCCACCGGCACCAGCGGCCGCCACCAGCCGCGGAAGCGGCCGCCGCGAAATACCGGCACCGAAGACCCGCTCATCGCCACGCCCGCATGCTGTCTGGTGTGCTCCCCGCCGCGGCCGCGCCCGTGGTTGGTCGGCCCGGTCCGATGCCCTATATGAAGGCGTCACCTTCGGGAAGCGTTATGCCCTTCGGCTCGCAGGAATTCCAGGCTGGTGCCGCCGCTCTTGCCGAGGCGCTCGCGACGCCGCCGACGGCCGTGGCCGTGTTCGCCGCTTCCGGACGGCTGATTTCCGCCACCACGAACCTCGCCGCGGTGCTGGAACTGCCTTCGCCGCCGGCCCCCGGACAGGAACTCGCCGCCGTGCTCGGGCCGCTCGCGGCGGAATTGCCGCCGCCCCCGGCGAAGCGGCGTTGCCGGGCCCCGGGTGGCGGCATGCTCGACCTCGCGCTGCTGCCGCTCACCGACGGCGGCGTCGTGCTCCGCGTCTGCGACGTCAGCAGCGCCGAGGCGGCGAACGCCGCGGCGGAGGCGGAGCGCGCCCATGTCGAGACGGCGGCGCGGGCGAAGGCGCTGTTCCTCGCCACCGTGAGCCACGAGTTGCGCACACCGCTGAATGCCGTGATCGGCTTTTCCGAGGCGCTGGCGTTCGACGCCGCGCGGAAGCACCCGCCGCTCGATTCCGGGCAGGTGGCGGAATTCGCCGGGCACATCCTGGAGGCGGGGCAGCATCTGCTCGGCCTGATCGACGACCTCCTCGACTTCGTCCGCCTCGACTCGGGCGCCTTGCAGCTTGCCGCCGACACGGTGGACATCGGCCGCATCGTGGCGGTCATGGCGCAACGGCAGCAAGCGGCGGCGGCGGCGGCGGCGGTGAGGCTTACCGTGCACGACGGCGCCCCCGGCCTTTCGGTGACCGCCGACGAGCGAAGGCTGCGCCGGCTGCTCGCGCACCTGCTCGGCAACGCCATCAAGTTCACCCCGGCGGGCGGCAGCGTTACGGTGACCACGGGGCGTTCGCCCGGCGGCGCACCGCGGATCGTCATCGCCGACAACGGCATCGGCATGGCGCCCGAGGATCTGCGGCGCCTGCGCGAACCCTTCCAGCAGCATGACGCGAGTTTCACCCGCCGCGCCGGCGGCGCCGGCATGGGCCTGCCGCTCAGCCGCGCCATCGCCGCCGCGCACGGCGGCAAGCTGGAGCTGGAGAGCCGCCCCGGCGGCGGCACCACCGTCACCGTCGATCTGCCCGCCGCCCGCATCATCGGGCCGCTTTCCTCCGACCGGCCCGCGAAGGACGCATGCTGATGGACGCGACCGAATTGCCCGCTGCCCCGCTGGCGGCGACCGACCGCCTGTTCTTCGGCGGCGCCGAGGCAAGGCTCGACCGCGAGGCCGCCGCGCGCCTGACCGCCGGCGCGCTGCGGGGCGCCGACGACGGCGAACTGTTCCTCGAATACCATGAGAACGAGAGCATCAGCCTCGACGACGGCTGCATCCGCTCGGCCGGCTTCAACACCTCGCGCGGGTTCGGGTTGCGCAGGGTGGCGGGCGAGGCCACCGGCTACGCCCACGCCGGCGAGATCGACGAGGCCGCGCTCGGGCGCGCCGCCGAGGCGGTCCGCGCCGTGGGCGGAGAGAGCGATGCCACCGCCACGCCGCCGCGCCCGACCAACGCGCGGCTCTACACCGACGCCAACCCGCTCGGCGATTCCGGCTTCGCCGGCCGCGCGGCGCTGCTCACCGCCATCGACGCGCACGCCCGCGGCCTCGATTCGAGGGTGCGGCAGGTGATGGCGAGCCTCGCCGGCTCCTGGCAGGCGGTGCAGATCCTGCGCGCCGACGGCGAGCGGGTGGCCGACATCAGGCCGCTGGTGCGGCTCAACGTCACCGTCCTGGTGGAGCAGGGCAGCCGGCGCGAGACCGGCAGCTACGGCTGCGGCGGCCGTCACGGCTACGCGGCGCTGCTCGCTCCGGAAGCGTGGCAGGCCGCGGTGGCCGAGGCGCTGCGGCAGGCGCTGGTGAACCTCGACAGCCGCCCGGCGCCGGCCGGCGAGATGGAGGTGGTGCTCGGCCCCGGCTGGCCCGGCATTCTGCTGCACGAGGCGATCGGCCATGGGCTGGAAGGGGATTTCAACCGCAAGAAAACCTCCGCCTTCTCCGGGCTGCTCGGCCAGCGCATCGCCGCGCCCGGCGTGACAGTGGTGGACGACGGTACCCTTCCCGACCGCCGGGGCAGCCTGACCGTGGACGACGAAGGCACGCCCACCAGCCGCACCGTGCTGATCGAGAACGGCGTGCTGTGCGGCTACCTGCACGACCGGCTGAATGCGCGGCTGATGGGCATGCACGCCACCGGCAACGGCCGGCGGCAGTCCTACGCGCACGCGCCGATGCCGCGCATGACCAATACGGTGATGCTGGGCGGCAGCCACGCCCCGGAGGAGATCCTCCGCTCGGTGCGGCACGGCCTCTACGCGGTGAACTTCGGCGGCGGGCAGGTGGACATCACCTCGGGCAAGTTCGTGTTCTCGGCGAGCGAAGCCTACCTGATCGAGAACGGCCGCGTGGGCGCGCCGGTGAAGGGCGCGACGCTGATCGGCAACGGCCCCGAGGTACTGACCAAGGTGGCGATGATCGGCAACGACATGGCGCTCGATCCCGGCGTGGGCACCTGCGGCAAGAACGGCCAGGGCGTGCCGGTGGGCGTGGGCCAGCCGACGCTGAAGCTTTCCGGGCTGACCGTGGGCGGCACCGCTACCTAGGGCGACGCCGCCGGCCGCGACGCGCGGCGGCAAGCGCGAACCGGCGCCCTCGGCGGACCTACCAGTTTTCCAGCAGGTCGCGGGTTTCCTCCACCGCGATTCGCCAGATGGCCTCCATCTCGGTGTCCGGGCGCTGACTGCGGCCGCCGAAGCAGCCGTCCTCGAGCAGCGTGCGCGCCTCGAACGGCGGCAACGTGGACAGGCGGTCGCGATCGACGGGCGGCTTCTCGTCGTCCGCCGGGGTGGCGGGCAGGCGGGTGCAGGGGAAGTTCTCCATCCAGCCGGCGTGGCCGGCGACCGGATCGGTCTTCTGCACCGCCTCCCACGTGCGCGGCGCCCGCCACCAGTCGTGCATGCGCACCCGGCAGTCGGGGTTGTCCATCATCCATTCGCGCGCCAGCGCCCCGGCCGGAGCGTTGCCGCCGTGGCCGTTCACCAGCAGAATGCGGCGGAAACCGGAGCGCTTCAGGCTGTCGAGCAGATCGCGCACCACCGAGCAGAAGGTTTCCACTCGGAGCGTCATGCTGCCGGGGAAGGCCTGGAAATAGGGGGAGATGCCGAACGGCAGGGCGGGAAACACCGGCACGCCGAGCGGTTCGGCGGCGTCGGCCGCGACCTTTTCCGCGAGGAGGGCGTCGGTGAGCAGGGAAAGGCCGGCATGCTGTTCGGTGCTGCCGAGCGGCAGGGCCACGCGGTCGTCGGCGCGGGTCCAGTCCTCGACCATCCGCCAGTCCATTGCCGCGATGCGCATGTTTCCTCTCCCGCCCGGCTGCGGCCGGGTCCGCGCAATTAAACGCGGCGGCAACCATTGTGGCAAGAAGCGGCGGGCACCGCAGCGGGTGGATGGCGCACGGGCGGCGGCGGTGCCACACTGGCGACATGCGCGCCGCCACCACCCATCTCCGCCACGCCGATCCCGCCTTCGCCGCGCTGATCGCGCAGGTGGGGCGCTGCACGCTGGTGCCCGACCGCACGCAGCAGCCGTACGAGGCGCTGGTGCGGGCGGTAGCGCACCAGCAACTGCACGGCAAGGCCGCGCGGCGCATCCTCGAGCGCTTCCTCGGCCTCTATCCGGACGGCGCCTTTCCTTCGCCGGCGATGCTGCTCGCCTCCAGCGACGAGGCGCTGCGCGGGGTGGGCTTCTCGGCGGCGAAAGTGGCGGCGATCCGCGATATCGCGGCGAACACCGCCACCGGCGTGGTGCCCGACAGGCGGCACGCCTGCCGCCTGTCCGACGCCACCCTGATCGAGCGGCTGACGGCGATCCGCGGGGTGGGGCGCTGGACGGTGGAGATGCTGCTGATCTTCGTGCTCGGGCGGCCCGACGTGCTGCCGGTGGACGATTTCGGCGTGCGCGAAGGCTACCGGCGGCTCTACCGCCTGGCCGAACAGCCGCGCCCGCGCGAACTCGCCGCCATCGGCGAGGCGTGGGCGCCGTTCCGCTCCACCGCCGCGTGGTACCTGTGGCGGGCGGTGGAGACACTGCAACCGGCCTGAAGCGGCTGCCGAAGCCGGCTTCCCCGAAGCGCGGGCGCGGCGCAAAGTCGAAGAATGCTGCCGCTTCCGGTGATGGCCGCCGTGCTGTGTGGTGCCGCTCTGCACGCGGGGTGGAACGTAAGCGTGCGCGCCGGCGCCGACCGGCGGCGCGAGACCGCGCTGCTGGTGGCCGGCGCCACGGCGATCGCCCTTCTCGCCCTGCCCTTCCTCTCCCAGCCGCGCCCCGCGGCCTGGCTCTACATCGCCGCCTCGGCGTGCGTGCACGTCGGCTACTTCAGCCTGGTGGCCGCCGCCTACACCCGCGGCGGCGTGGCGCTCGCCTATCCGCTGATGCGCGGAGTGGCGCCTGCGCTCACCGCCATCGCCGCCTTCCTGCTGCTCGGGGAGGCGCTGCCTTGGCAGGGCTGGCTCGGTGTGGCCGCCGTGTGTTCCGGCGTGCTGCTGATGGCGCGCGGCGGCGGCCACGGCGATGGGAAGGCGGCGCCGGTGGCGCTGCTGAACGCGGGCGTCATCGCCGCCTACACGCTGATCGACGGCGTGGGCGTGCGCGCCTCCGCCGCGCCGCTCGCCTACACGCTGTGGCTCTACGTGCTGACCTCGCTGCCCACCCTGTTCGCCCTGCAACACAGGCGCGGCGCCTTGACCTTGCGCCCGGACTGGCGCGAGGCCGTACGCGGTCTCGGCGCAGGCGGTGCCTCTATCGGCAGCTACGCGCTGGCGCTGTGGGCAATGACGCAGGCGCCGGTGGCGCCGGTGGCGGCGCTGCGCGAGACGGCGATGCTGTTCGGCCTCGTCCTCGCCCGCCTCGTCCTCGGCGAGCGGCCGGGAAGGCGGCGCTGGGCCGCCGCGGCGGTGATCGCCCTCGGCGCGGCGCTGCTGCACTTCGGCTGAGCCGCGAAACGAAAAGGGGCGGCCTCGCGGCCGCCCCGTCGCGTTTCCGGTTTTTCCGGATCAGAACATCAGCCAGGCGAACATGTAGAGAGTGTTGTTGTCAGAGGCGCTGCGGCCGTTGCCGTCGTAGTTGCTCGAGCTGCCGTTGAACTCGGTGTAGAGCGTGTACTGCACGCCGAGCTTGAGGTTCACCCACGGGTTTCCCCAGGAGTTCATCTTGCCGAACGGCACCCAGTCGGCCTCGACCGTGAAGGAGTTGCTGTCAGGCTTGCCGTTGTTGCTGCCAGAAACCGGGCTCGGCGAGTAGAGCGTGGTGTCGCGCGTGCCCCAGATCCGCTGCCAGGCCGCGGTGATGCCGTAGGTCTGCTGGTACCAGTAGCTCGTGTTCAGGTTGATCTCGTTGAGCGAATGGCCCGGCTGGCCGGCGCCACCGACGGTGTAGGTGCCCTGCAGGTCCTGGCGCTCGTGGATGAAATTCCCCTGCACGGTGACGACGTTGGTGCCGTCGCCGAGGAACTGGTAGCCGCCGTCGATCATGTAGTCGGTATAGCTGTCGTGGCCGTTCGAGCCGTCGGTGGAGAAGTTGGAGATGGTCGGGTTGAAGTTGGAATGCATGAAGGCCGCGCCGACGTGCGCCGACTGGCCGTCGAAGTTCCACTCGTAGACGGCGCGCAGGTAGGGCGCCGGATTGCGGGTGCTGCCGGGCCCGTAGGTGTTGCCGGTCCAGCTCAGCATCCAGGGACCCATGGTGTTGTAGACACCGGCCTCGACGTAGAGCGAACGGTTCCACCAGGCGTACATCGTGGTGCCGATGCTGTCGCCCGCGAGCGCCCCGGCGAGCAGCGGCGAAGCCGACGGGGTCGGCGTCAACGCGGAGAACACGTACGGGTAGCCCCACGCGGGCGTGGAGTTGTACGCGTCCTGCACGGTGGGATTGTTGTTCAGGTCGAAGCCGAGCTCGATGTTGCTCGTGCCGAGCGTGACCGGCGTGGTCAGGCGGATGTCGGTGTTGTCGAGGAAGAACGCGCTGCCGATGCCGTCGAACGTGCCCTGCACCAGCCCGCCGATGTGATCGCCGATGTGGCCGCCGGCGAAGAGGCTGACCTGGTCCACAGCGAAGTTGCCGTTGTCGCCGAGGTCAGGCGTGACCGGCGCCCCCTGCCCCTTGCTGGTGTTGCTGTAGGAGCCGAGCAGCATGGCGGAGAGCGGGAACGGATAATCCTCGCCGCCCGTCTGCGTGTAGCCGGTGATCTTGAAGGCACGGCCGAACGGCGTCAGCTGCGGCCCGTAGCCGCCGACATGGCAGGTGGAACACGGCTGCCCGGTCTGCAGTGAAAACGACGGAACGGCTTGCGCCAACCGCGGCGACAGCGCGAACGCCGCCACCAATGCCCCGAGTCCGAGGCGAACAATTCCCTTGCCCGACATGCGTGGGCTCTCCCTGTGTTACCAAATATTTCACGCCGGCCCCCGCCCGGGACCGGCGCGGCGATCACTTCAACGTGGCGAGGTAGGCGACGAGGTCGGCCCTCTGCTTGGCGTCCTTCAGCCCGGCGTAGGTCATGCGGTTGCCCGGCACCACCGCCGCTGGATCAGCGATCCAGCGGTCGAGCGTGGCCGCATCCCAGGTGAGGCCCGACTTCTTCAGCGCCGCCGAGTAGTAGAATTCCGTCTCTCCGCCCGTCGGGCCGCCGGCCTTCGCGCCGACGATGCCGAACAGGCTCGGCCCAAGCATGGTCTGCCCCTTCACGACGGAATGGCACATGCCGCACTGGGCCTTGAATACGGCCGCGCCCGCCGCCACATCCTGCGCGCGGGCCGGAAGCGTGCCCGCGAGGGCGATGCCGGCGATCAGGCCGGCCAAAAACACCGACTTCATGGCGTTGCAACTCTCCGCTCTTCGACTCTCCGGCAGGGTAGTCCCCTCCGGCGGGGCGAAGAATGACGGATTGTGCGCCGCTTTGTTGTCACATTTCCGAATGTTTAAGACGATATCGAAATCAAATACGGCGCCAGCCCATGATAGGCGCCACTGGTACCGTCGCCGACCAGTCCCGGCAGCCCCACCGAACATGAGCGGCAGGCAATGCCGCGCGGAGTTCGGTCGCATGGCGGAAATATTCAACGAAATTTGCAAATAACCGCTGGCGTCACGGTGCGCGCGGACGCTTCCGGCGGCCCCGGCCGGAGTCGGCGCGGATGCGCGCGATTCCTCCTTTCCCCCCGGCGTGTGGCGCATCCAGGAACGCGGCGCCGCGGCAAGGCGGCGGCGCGCTCACGCCGAATTGCGCCGCCCCGCGCCGCCGGTCCGGCCGCCGGCCAGGCCGGAACGCGCTATGCCGCGCGCCAACGGCCGCGGAAACGGTCTGCTACCCGGGAAATATCATCAGTGGAGTGAAGAGATGCGCAAGAACGGATTCGAGCTTTCGCCTGCCGGCCGCCGCCGGTTCCTGCTGCTGTCCGGAGGCGGGATCGCCGCCGCCGTCATCGGCCTCGGCGGCGAGTCCCCGGCGGAGGCCGCCGGGGTGGTGAAAGTGTCGATGAAGATCCTCACCGGCAAGATGATCGGCCGGCCGGGATGGCCGCAGTTCCAGCCTGGGAACCTGAAGCTGCCGGCGAATCGCCTCGTCGAGGTGACCGTCCGCTGCTACGATGACGGCAACGCCTCGCTCCCGGGCGGCTACAATGAGGTGACGGGCACCATCGGCAACACCATGCGCCTGATCAAGGGAACGCCGGCCAGCTTCGCCCCGGACGCGGGCACGGTGGTGAAGGAGGTGCCGGTGAAGGACGTGGCGCACACCTTCACCGTGAAGGGCGGCAACTTCTTCCTCAACGTGCCGTTCCCGCCGCTTTCCACCGTCGTCTATCGCTTCATGACCCCCGTCGCCGGGAAATACTCCTGGCAGTGCATGTCCGCCTGCGGCACCGGCGCCGGCGGCTGGGCCGGGTCGATGGACGAGGACGGCTGGATGAAGGGCACCGTCACCGTCGAGTAGCCTTCCGGCGGCGGCGCGGCGCGCTTGCGGGACTTCCCAAGCCGCGTCTTGCCCGGTAGAGGCAGCCTCATGTCCGCCGGTGCGCTGCTCCGCCGCCTCATTCCCCGCGCGTGGCACGGGCACCTGCCCGTGATGGCGCAGTTCCTGCGCTTCGGCACCGTGGGCGCGGGCGGCTTTGTCGTCGACACGGCGACCGTCTATGCCACCAAGGGCGCGCTCGGCCTCTACGGCGCCGGCGCGGTGGCGTATTTCACCGCTTCCACCGCCAACTGGCTGTTCAACCGGCTGTGGACCTTCCGCGGCCAGGGTGCCGGACCGGCGCACCGGCAGTGGCTGAACTTCCTCGGCGCCAATCTGCTGGGCTTCGTTCTCAACCGCGGCACCTATTTCACCCTGGTGACGGTGAGCGTAGTCTGCGCCCGCCAGCCGGTGTTGGCGGTGGCCGCCGGCGTCGCTGTGGGTATGTTCCTGAATTTCCACCTGTCCCGGTCGTACGTGTTCCGCTGATGCCGACCCGCCTCGCCGTTCCCCTCCTCCGCCGCACCGAGGCAGCCGTGCCGTGAGCCGGCAGTTCGACCGTCGCAGCGCCGGCGTCGCCATCGCCGGGGCCGCCACCTTCCTCAACCTCTACAACACGCAGGCGGTGCTGCCCGATATCGCCGAAAGCTTCGGCGTGGGCGTGCTGAAGGCGGGCCTCACCATCACCGCGCCGCTGCTGGCGGTGGCCTGCGTCGCCCCCTTCGCCGGCACCATTTCCGACCGGCTGGGCCGCAAGCCCCTGATCGTCGGCGCGGCGTCGCTGCTGGTGCTGCCGACACTGCTGGTGGCCGCGGCGCCGAACCTCGGGGTGATGGTGTTCTGGCGATTCCTGCAAGGGTTGCTGCTGCCGTTCATCTTCACCGTCTGCATCGCCTACATCGGCGACGAGTGCCCGGGCAGCCACGGCATCCGCACCGCCGGCGCCTATTCCGCCGGCACTATCTTCGGCGGCTTCTCCGGCCGCATGATCGTGGGCCTGGTCGCCGAATACGGTGGCTGGCGAGCCGGATTCCTGGTGATCGCCGCCTGCAGCGCCGCGCTCGCGCTGCTCATCGGCCTGATCCTGCCGCGCGAGCGGAACTTCGAACCGCTGCAGGGCGGCGTGCGCGGCGCGCTTTCCTCCTACGTGGAGCACTTCCACAGCCGCCGCCTGCTGGCCACCTGCCTGATCGGCTTCTGCATGCTGTTCACCAACGTGGGCGGCTACACCTACGTGAACTTCTATCTGGCGGCGCCGCCCTTCAATCTCGGGCCGTCGCAGCTCGGGATGATGTTCACCGTCTATCTGCTGGGCGTGTTCACCACGCCGGTGGCGACGCGGTTCGCAGTACGGATCGGCCGGCGGGTGACGCTGGCCTTGTCGGTGGCCTGCACCACCGTGGGCCTGTTGCTGACGCTCTGGCAGCACCTGCCGGCGGTGCTCGCCGGGCTGGCGCTGATGAGCGGCGGACTGTTCGTGGTGCAGGCGCTTTCCCTCGGCTTCATCGCCACCACCACGCGGCACGCCAAATCGACCGCCGTGGGGCTCTACGTCACCGTGTTCTATATCGGCGGCTCGCTCGGCGGGCTGGTGCCGGGATCGCTGTGGAACCACGTCGGCTGGCCGGGCGTGGTGGGGTTGCTCGTGCTGGTGCAGTCGGTGATCGTCGGCACCGCCACGTATTTCTGGCGGGATGCCCGCCCCGCCTGAGGCGGATCATTGGCGGAGAAAGTGGCGCGGATGACGCTCGGCCGCGAGCGCCGCCTCGGCGCGATCGCGCAGCATCTGTTCGTGGCGGCGGAAGAAAACCCAGCCGGCCGCCACGGCCGCCACGCCGGCCACCACGAACGCCGCGGTCACCGGCCCCGTCACCCGGCCGACGCGGTCGCCGAAGGCATAGGCGGCCACGCCGAACAGCGTGGCCCAGCACAGTCCGCCAAGCGCGTTGAGGGCAAGGAAATGCCACCACGCCATGCGGTTCACCCCGGCGAGGATGGCGGCGAAGGCGCGCAGGAAGGCGACGAAGCGGCCGAAGAAGACGATCTTGCCGCCGTGGCGGAGGAACAGGTACTGCCCCACGCGGAGCCGCTCGCGGCCGAGGCCGATGCGTCCACCGTGGCGCAGCAGCAGCGGCAGGCCCAGCGTGCGGCCGATCAGGTAGCCGCAGTTGTCGCCGACGATGGCGCCGGCCGCCGCCACCCCGATCACGGCGGCGATGGCGAAATGGTGGCTCACGCCGGTGTAGATCGCCGCGCTGACCAGCGCCGTCTCTCCCGGCACGGGGACGCCGGTGCTCTCCAGCGCCACGACAACGAACAACGCCCACAGCCCGTAGGCTTGGATGAGCGCGGCGATGTGGGGAGCGAGCGTGGGCAGGCTCATCGCGTCCTCGTCGGCGGCACAGGGGGTCCCCGTTGTAGGCGAAGCGGGCGGCTCCGCCCACCCCGCCCGTTGTTGAGAATTCCCAATTGCCGGCCGAAGGCGCGCCAACCCTGTCTGCGCCAGGGTGCGCGCCCTCGCAACCGGGAGCAATCCGCCGATGCCGTTTCCTTTCCTCGACTTCCCCCGCCCCGCCGCCGCCGCGGCCGCGCCGCTGAACCGTGTGCCCGAGATCACGCTGGCCTTCTGGGCGGTGAAGGTGATGGCCACCACGGTGGGGGAGACCGCCGCCGACTACCTGAACACCACCCTCGGCTTCGGGCTGAACGGCACCTCCATGGTGATGTCGGTGCTGCTTCTGCTCGCGCTGGCGGCACAGTTCCGCGCCCGGCGCTACCTGCCCGGACGCTACTGGCTGGTGGTGGTGCTGATCAGCGTGGTCGGCACGCTGATCTCCGATAACCTGGTGGACAATCTGGGCGTGGGGCTTCTCGTCACCACGCCGCTGTTCGCCTTCCTGCTGGCCGTCGCCTTCGCCGCCTGGTTCGGCACGGAGCGGACGCTTTCCGTGCACACCATTTTCACCGCACGGCGCGAGGCGTTCTACTGGGCGGCGATCCTGTTCACTTTCGCCCTCGGCACCTCGGGCGGCGACCTGCTGGCCGAACGCCTCGCGCTCGGCTACCCGCTGTCGGCGGCGCTGTTCGGCCTCGGCATCGCCGCGACCTACGGCGCGTGGCGGCTGGGGGGCAACCCGATCCTCACCTTCTGGATCGCCTACATCCTCACCCGGCCGCTCGGCGCCTCTCTCGGCGACCTGCTGTCGCAGCCCCGCGCCGCCGGCGGCCTCGGCTTCGGCACGACGATGACGAGCCTTCTGTTCCTGCTCGCCATCCTCGCCCTGGTGGCGGCGATGGGGCTGGCGCTCCGCCGAGGCACGGGCGGCGCGCTGGAGGAGGGCACCGCCGACTGACGCCCCCGCCCCGGCGGCGCAAGAGCCGCCGGGGACAGGCGGACGGAATGTTGCAAAACCGTATGCATCTCCCCAAGTCCCGCCAATGCCGCGGCCTCCATGATGCGGCGCGGGGGCGCTATACTCCCCCGCCACCGGAGAGCATCGCACGTGAAGGTTCTGCTGATCGAGGACGACGCCGAAACCACCGCTTACGTGGCCGGCAGCCTGCGCCAGCACGGCCACGTGGCCGATCACGCGGAGAACGGCCGCGACGGGCTGTTCCTCGCCACCACCGAAACCTACGACGTGCTGGTGGTGGACCGCATGCTCCCCGGCGTGGACGGGCTGAGCCTCGTGCGCATGCTGCGCCTGGCCGGCAACCGCACGCCGGCGCTGTTCCTCACCGCCTTGGGCGGCATCGACGACCGGGTGGCCGGGCTCGAGGCCGGCGGCGACGACTACTTGGTGAAGCCGTTCGCCTTCGCCGAACTGCTCGCGCGCCTCAACGCGCTGGTCCGCCGCCCGCCGCTGACGCAGGTGGAAACGGTGCTGCGGGTGGCCGACCTGGAAATGGACCTGCTGAAGCGATCGGTGACGCGCGGCGGCACCCGCATCGACCTGCAGCCCAGGGAGTTCCAGCTGCTCGAATACCTGATGCGCCATGCCGAACGGGTGGTGACGCGCACCATGCTGCTGGAAGGGGTGTGGGACTTCCACTTCGACCCCAAGACCAACATCGTGGAAACGCACATGAGCCGGCTACGCGCCAAGCTCGACCGCGGCGACGACCCGGAACTGATCCAGACGGTGCGCGGCGCCGGATACGTGATGCGTGCGCCGCAGTAGGGTGCATCTGCCCAGGCTGTTCCGCACCGCGAGCTTCGTGCTGGCGGCAAGCTATGCGGCCCTGTTCGCACTGTCGGCGATGATCCTCGGCGCGGTGTCGCTGCTCACCATCCACGACGCGCTCGACCGGCAGACCACCGACCGCATCGCCTCGGAAGTGGCGACGCTGGAGACGAGCTGGCAGGAAGGCGGCCTCGCGCGCCTGCTCGCCACCGTGCATGCGCGCGAGCACGCGCCGATGGCGCTCGACTACGGAGTGGAGGATGCGGCCGGGAACCGCCTCGCCGGTGTGCTGCCGCCGCTCAAGGGAAAACCCGCGTGGTTCACCTTGAACGCGGGGCCGCGCCGCGCCGATTCGCTCGAGGAGCCGCGCGAGAGGCTGCGGGTGAACCTCGCCGTGCTGGCGGACGGCACGCGCGTCGCCGTGGGCGCCGACCTCTCCCGCATCGACGACGTGGAGGAGACGGTGCTGACCGCCTTCGGCTGGGTGACGGTGCTGGTGCCGGGCCTCGGCATCATCGGCGGCATCCTGCTCAGCCTCGGCTTCCTGCGCCGGCTCGACGCCATCACCCGCACCGCCGAGGCGATCATCGCCGGCGACCTGCACCGGCGCATTCCGCTCCGCGGCAGCGGCGACGATCTCGACCGGCTGGCGGGAACGCTGAATGCCATGCTCGATCGCATCGGCGCGCTGATGGAGAGCCTGCGGCAGGTGTCGAACGACATCGCCCACGACCTGCGCACGCCGCTTTCCCGCCTGTGCCAGGGGCTGAACGCCGCCCGCGCCAAAGCGGGCAGCGCGGAGGAATTCGAGGCGGCGATCGACCACGCCATCGCCGAGGCCGAAGCCATCCTGCAAACCTTCGGCGCGCTGCTGCGCATTGCCCAGATCGAGGCGGGCTCGCGGCGCGCCGGCTTCCGCGAGGTCGATCTGCGGGAACTCGCCGCCTCGGTGGCGGAGGTGTTCGAACCGGTGGCCGAGGACCAGCGGCATCGGCTGCAAACGGAACTGGCCGAGGTGCCCAGGGTTCAGGGTGACCGCGAGCTGCTGGTGCAGATGCTGGTGAACCTGGTCGAGAACGGGCTGCGGCACACGCCGGAGGGCTGCACCGTGCGCGTGGCGCTTGCCCCCGTGCCGGGCGGCGTCGAGCTTTCCGTGGCCGACGACGGCCCCGGCGTGCCGGAGACCGAGCGCGGGCGCATCCTCGGGCGCTTCTACCGGCGCGAGACAAGCCGCACCACGCCGGGCAGCGGGCTTGGCCTCTCCCTGGTGGCGGCGGTGGCGGATTTGCACCAGGCGCAACTCGCCATCGAGGACGCGGCGCCAGGACTGCGCGTGCGCATCCGCTTCCGCGCCGGGGGACAGAACGGCTGCGGCCGACCGGGACGCTGACCGGGACATTTGGTTTTTTTGGTCGGTCCACGCAGTTATTGCGTATGCGGAGAGGCGCCTCCGTGGTATCAGGCAGGGTGCTCTGCACACAGGGAGGAATATATGTCTACAATGGAAGGCGCCGAACAAACAATAGAAAATGCGGAACCGGCAATAGATATACCGGAAGTCGTAAAATCGATATTCACCACGACTACAGGCGGGGTCATCATCATGGTGGCCCTCTGTTATTTTATCAACATGATTGACAGGAACGTGGTATCCGTTGCCGCGCCCGCCATCAAGCACGAGTTCGGCCTGAGCAACACCGGTCTCGGCCTGGCTTTTTCCGTTTTCGGCATCGCCTATCTGCTGCAGGCGCCGGTCGGCTGGCTGTGCGACAAATGGGGCAGCCGGCTCGGCCTCAGCGTCTTCGGCGCCATCTGGTCGGGCGCCACTTTCGCCTGCGGCCTCGCCGGCAGCCTCGGCATGCTGGTGGGTGCCCGCGCCGTGCTGGGCCTGGGCGAGGCGGCGCCGTTCCCGGCGATGACCCGCGTGATCGCCGATTGGACGCCCCCGTCGCGGCGCAGCTTCATGCAGGGGCTGACGCACGCCTTCGTCTCCATCGGCACCACCGTGTGCCCGCCGCTGGTGGCCTGGCTGATGGGCTACGTGGGCTGGCGCGGCGCCTTCATCATGCTGGGCGTGGTCAGCGCGCTGTGGGTGGTGGTCTGGGCCTGGAAGTTCCGCGACGACCCGCGCTCCTGCCCCTCGGTGACGCAGGAGGAACTGTCGCAGCTGGTGTTCAGCCGCAAGGCGCACGCGCAGGTGCCCTGGGGCCGGCTGATCCGCAGCATGCTGATCCCGGCGATCATCTACATGTGCATCACCTCCACCCTGTGGACGTTCTGGACCTGGCTCCCCTCCTACTTCGCCAAGAGCTATCACCTGGTGCTGCGGGATTCGGCGATCTTCACCTTCGCCGTGCTGTTCGCCGGCATCTTCGGCGACATTCTCGGCGGCTTCCTGAGCGACACCATCCGCCGTCGCGCCCGCAGCGTGCGCCTGGGCCGCGCCGGCTTCGTCGCGCTGATGATCCTGGGTGCCATCACCTGCATCGGCCCGGTGCTGTTCCTGCGCAACCTCAGCCTCGCCGCCACCGCCCTCGGCGCCGGCTTCTTTTTCATCCGCGCCTCCATCTCGCCGATGTGGGCGGTTTGCACCGACATCGCGCCGGAGTGGGCGGGCGCGGCCGGCGGCATTCTGAACACCGGCTCCGCCATCTCGGCCATCGCCGCGCCGCTGGTGTTCGGCTACCTCGCCGACCTTACCGGCAACTACTCCATCCCGTTCAGCGGCACGCTGACGCTGCTCGCCCTGGGGCTGGTGCTGTGCACGGTGATGCGGCCCGACCGGCCGCTGCGCGAGACGGCCTGACCGCTCCGACCCCGCCGTCTCCCGGCGCCGCGGTGCCGGAGGACAGCGCGGGCCTCACGCCGCGGGGGGCATCGGCGCCGTGGCGGAGGCCTGCCAGCGGTTGACGCCGCTCTCCGCGGCATAGCGGTCGATCTCGGCCAGTTCGTCGGCAGTGAAGGAGAGGTTCTTCAGC